>JBFWIO010000406.1:0-2999 GCA_050255955.1 Victivallaceae bacterium | reverse complement strand
ACCGAAGTCACTTTTTGACCTCAAAGACTCGCCGGGTGTCGCCGACCGGCGCGGAATTCTGCTGCGGCGCCGAGTAAATGTAGTAACTCGCGGCGACGTATCCTTTGAGGTTGCGCAGCGCGACAAGTTTCTCTTTTTGGGCCGGGGTCAGGGTCTTGGCGACGCGGGCAAAGGCGGACGCATAGTTGTAGCTCATTTCCCCGTCGAGTTCACCGTAACGCGTCCCCATCGCCAGCAGTTTCTCGCGGTCCGGGGTTTTGCCGTCGAGATACTGCCGCAGTTCAAGCGCGATCCTGCGCCGGAGTTCGGCGATTTCGGTCAGGGCTTTGCGCTGCGCGTCAACGGTGCCGGTGATCGCCTGCCGCTGCTCGGGATTGAGTGCGTCAAGAAAAGCCGCGCCGGAGTCGCCGGTCACCGCGGTGCTGATGTTGGCATCGGTTTTGCCCATTACCGGCATGTCTTTCATGTAGAACCCGCCGAAATAGGTGCCGTGCCGCTCGGGACAGAAATAGGTGTCGGCCTCGACGTTGCCGGCGTACCAGCTGAAGAATTCGCTGGCATAGGTGAGGTACGCGACGTTGACCAGATGCGACGCCCCGCGCGGAAGTTTATAGGCATTGACGTCGAGCGCCGACCAGCTGTTGAAATCGCCGAACTTGAGCTTGCCCATCACCGCCTTTTGGGCCGGCGAGAGCGAATTGGCGATCCGGCCGAAGAGCTCGGCGCGGGCGATCGAGAGCTCCATGTCGAGCCGGAAAATCTCCCCGGTTTCCCGGATCACCGCCGCCTTGTCGAGGAGAGCCTTTTCCGCCGTCGCGCGGTAAAAAGCCATGATCAGCGGCAACCGCCGCCGGGCGAGCGTGTCCAGTCCCGCGGTCTGGCTTTCGGCGAGTTTGCGAAGCTCGGCGCGCTGGGTTTCGTTGAGAATGCTCAACACATTGGCGCTGATCCGGTTGAGAAAAATCGGATTGTGCCCCTTGTGCGCCGCGTCGATGTCGCGCATGTACTGAAAGCCGAAAAAGTCGCAGACCTTCCCCGGCGGCAGAAACGTCGCCGCGCCGAAGTCGCCGGTGAGAAATGCAAGACCGTTGAACGCGATGGTGTGGAGCTGAGCCTGATCCGACATCGCCTGTGCCAGCGAATACGGTTGGTTCTGACCTTTTTCCGGTTCGCCGGACTCGCGGCGCGGCGGCCGCTTGCGCTCCGGAGAGTCCGCGGCCGCGACGAAAATCGAACTGACGAGAAGAAGCGCGAGAAGCATTGTCATCTTTTTTTTCATCTCATTATTCCTTGTTTGCCAATTGCAGCCGATCCAGTATTTCTCCGGTCAGGCCGGATACGAATTCAACTTCGGCCGCCGCCGGGGCGACCTTGACCCGCAAATAGCCCGGGCCGGGAATGATTTTGCCGCTCCGGTATGCTTCTGAATTTTCCGCGAAACCGGCCGGGCCGGCGGGCAGCGGCAGCGTAAAATAGGCGATGCCGTCGAGCTCCTGCCGGGCATAGATGTGGTCGTGCCCCTGAAACACCGCACTGACCCGGTGCTTGACCAGAAGATCGTGGATCGGAAGTTCCCAGCCGGGGCGGTGGATCGCAAAACCGGCGACTCCCTTGCGGTTGCGTCCGCCCCATTCATAGAGCGTGGCGCACTCGATTCCGCCGCGACCCCGGCCATTGAGGTGGTGGATCAGGATGAACTTGTATTTGGCGCGGCTCCGGGCCAGCGTTTCGCCGAGCCAGCGGTACTGGGCCTCGCCCAAAGTCGCGCCCCACGGATCGGGAAATTTATCCCGCGAACCGAGCCGGTTGTCCGCGGCGACCGGTGAATGCCAGTAGGGATCGAGGACGACAAAGAGCGCGTCGCCCCACTCCCAGGCGAAGTAGTCGCGGGCCAACCCGATATGGGGCGTCAACTCCGGGTCGCCGGTGTAAAACTCGTCGGGGCCGGGTTGCGGGAAGTATTTTTCGCGGGCGTTGCGCGCCCACACCGCGACGTTGCCGGCGGTGCCGTCGAGGTTGCAGCGGGCGGCCTGTTCGTGATTGCCGTTGACCACAAAAAGCGGCACGCCGAGAGCCGCGAGGTAATCGCGCTGATTGCGGTACAGCGCCTCGACGGTATCGCGATTGAGCACTTTCAACGTATCGACGCTGAAGTCGTCGCCGAGCAAAAAATAAAAATCGGGCCGGTCGGCGGCAACGCGGCTTAGCGTCCGGCGATACGCCGCTGGTTCAAATTGATGCGGCCGCTCCGGATGCGAATCGCCCTGCAGCGCGAAGACGAAAGCTTCGCCCGGCCGCCGCCGGGTATGGCTTGAAAACGCCTGAGTCGTCCCGTCGGGAAGGACAATCCGATAGTCGATCCGCGCATCCGGGGTCAAGCCGTCAAGCCGGATTGTCGCCGTCTGATTGGCCTTGAGCGTCACCGGGAGCCGCCGGTCGCCGCACTCGACGGTCACCGTCTGGCTTTCGCGGCAGAGCATGGATAGATCAAGCGTACCGTCGGTCGGCCGCCCGGCAATCAGTTGCACCGGCTCCGCCGCACCGAGTACGGCCGCAAGGAATGTGAGACTCCATAGCAATCGCAGTTTCATCGCCCGCTCCGGATTTGATTGGCCTGCATATTGCAGAAGCCGACTGGGATTTGAGCAATCCGTTGAGCTCACCAAGACGCAAAATTCCAGTCGATAACCCGTTATCGCCTGCAGTATTTTCATCTTGTTGATTCTCAAAGTCTTTGCTCAAATCTCCAGCCTTTTCATGCAACATGCACTTTAGGTTCTATACATGAAGAACTGCGAAAAGAATAATTTATTGTACCAGATATCAAAAAAGAGCAAGAGTCATCACTGACGACGATACTTGAGCCGATTTCAAAAGTATTTGCGGATGATGAAAAAATGATCGCCGATGGCCGCCGCCGTCCGGAATTGAGCGGCTTTACCCTCAGCGGTAAAGCCCGAAGTTCCGGACAAGCCGGACACGGCGAGCGTTTTTCAGCG
>JBFWIO010000405.1:0-3008 GCA_050255955.1 Victivallaceae bacterium | reverse complement strand
ACCAGCGCCACGCAGCAGGTCACCGCCGGGTCCAGTCCGGCCGCCACCAGCGCCTGTCCGCCGCCCTGGCTGCCGCCGTAAACGATCAGGTTTTTGCCGTCCCACTCCGGACGGCTCCTGACATAGCGGAGCGACTGGTAAACGCGCTCGAACATGCCGCGGAAATAGCTCTTGTCGCGGTCTTCGCAGCCGTCATAGCGATAGGTTTTGAGCGCGCCGGTATCGAGATCCTTGTAGAATGCTTCGCTCTGGCCGTTGAGAATGCCGTGGGCGTTGATGTCGAGCGCAATCACCCCCTGTGCCGCCATGCCGACCGGACGGCTCGAACTGCGGACGCCGGCCCCGTGGTAGCTGACGTAAGCGGGCAGCGACTTGGCCGCCGCGTCGGCCGGGATGGCGAGGTACCCGCGCATCGGGGCTCCCTCGGGCATCGCGACTTCGAGGTCATAGAGTTTGACCTTGGGGTTATTGGAGTCAACCGGGGTCAGCTTGACCTGCCCCGGAAAGTTGTCGATGACTTTTTTGCGGTTGTCCCAGAAAGCGTCGAAATCGGCCGGCTTCGGCCTTGACGGCGTGATCTTCAAGGGATCGATGCCGGCTCCGCCGGAGCCCTCGACTTTGGGATTGGATGCGAGTTTTGCGGTGCATTTGAGGAAACCGGGCCGGGCCAGCGCGGTCGCGAGTTCGGCTTCGCCGTTGGCATCGGTGACAAGTTCCCCTTTTTTGTTAACCGCAACATCGCCGGAGAGATCGTAGGTCAACTTCTGATTGCCCAATGCCTTGCCGTCGTCGGCGAGCTTGATTTTGAACTTGATCGGCTCGTTGGCCTGGTAAATCGCACGTTCGCGGTCGGCCCGGACGGTCAGCTTGACTTCCGCCGTTACGGCGCCGGGCAGCAGCAGCAGCGCGGCGACGGGAAATAACCACTTTTTCATAAATCCTCCCTGCTATTTTGAATCATCTTTGTCGGAAACTCAGTTAAAGCCGGCCTTGACCACCGAAGCCTCGTCGACTCTGACGGCGAAGCCGCGTTCCATCCGGGTGATCACGTAGGTGCAGAAAATCAGCAGTACATTGGTCACCACGTTGGCCATCGCGAAAAGCACGGCATAAAGATCGTTGTGAAGCCGGATCGACACCACCAGCTGGGCGACCACCAGACCGATGGTCAGCGCGAATTTGATCCCGAAGACCATCATCATGCCGTGGTGCGGAATCCCGTTACGCGGCATTTCGCCGCGTTTGGCCCGCTCAACATCGGTCCGGATGCCGTGTGACAAGCGATACCAGAAGAACGCCACCAGCACCGACGCGGGCAACACCAGCACAGTGAAATAAAAAGCTCCGTCCGTCATCCCGAGCCGGCGCAGCGCAATGATCATCGCCGCCGCCAGCGCAAGCGAACCATACATGACAAAATCCATGAAGTAAAGCGCGATTTTGAGATATTTACTGAGATACCCGGTGGTCGGCACGATTTCAACGTGCTCGAATCCCTCCTCGGTCCACGGAGCCGGGGGATGGAAGCCGGCGTCGCCGCCCTTTTTGAGCCAAAGCCGGTAGACCATCGCGATCAGCACGAAGTTGATCAGGGTCGCGCCGCCGGACCAGAAAAAATAGAAGCGATAACAATAGTCCTTGCCGATGATCGCGTAATCGAGGTGACTTGTGCCGATCCGGACCAGGTCGTAGAAGCCGCCGACCACAAACCCGGCGACGATGGTGCAGAACGCCACCACGATCCCGCGGGCGCTGCAGATCTGTCCGTAACGCGTACGCGGAAAAAGCCGCATCGTCAGCGGCATCGCGCAGGCCGCCGACAGCGCATTCATGAAAGCGTACAAAAGCTGCGCCCCGAGCGAAAGGTAGAAGAAAGTAGCGCCGGGCAGATCGATAAACAGCCAGACCCAGTTCATCAACGGTCCGGTGATGTTGAAAATAATGCCGTATGTGTAGACCCGCAGCGGATGCCAGCGGTCGACGTAGACCGCGGCGAAGTAAGTTGCGATGAAAGCCGCCACGCCGAGAATACCGTTGTAATAGCCGTTCTGCTCCATATTCATTTTCATTTCCAGCAGAAAAAAGACCTGAAATCCCCAGGCCACCCCGGCAAAGGCGAGCACCCCGGCGCTGATGAAGAGGAGTTGATAAAAGCGTTCCTGGAACGACTCCCGGAAGAACAGAGCCAGCGACTCGAAGCGGCTGACCTTTTTGGCCTGGACCGCATCGAGTGGCGGATATTGGCCTTCTTTGATCATCAGGCACATCATGCCGAAGCCGATGCCGTAGAGGAGAGTCGCGCCGAAGAAAATTTCATGGGTGTGGGTCAGGGCATATTTGAAAACAAAGAACTGGTAGAGCGTGGAGGCAAGGATCCCGACGATCCGGAACGCCGCCGAAAAACGCCCGAGATGGCTCTGCGGCACCACGTCGTTGAAAAGATAATAAAAGGTTGAGTTGACGAACTGGTTGAAAAACTGGAACGCCACCATCAGAAGCGCGATCAGGCCGATCGCCACGGTGGTTGGCGCGAAGCCTTTGAGCATCGGCAGGACTTCGCTCAGCCATGCTGAAATTTCCGAGCTCCAGCCGAGGAGCACCAGACTCAGGCAGAGGAAGGGCATGCTGGCCAGGATAAAGGGAATCCGCCTTCCCCAGCGGCTGCGGCAACGGTCGCTTTTGACGCTGATGTATGGGGTCAGCGTCATGCTGAAGATATTCGGCACGGTGGTCATGATCACCCCGATGACCCAGTTCGGACAGTCGAGGTTCTTGAGCTTGAGCGGCACAATGCTGGGAACGATCGTCTCCATCAAAGTGAAGCAGAAATCACCCCACAGGAGCCAGACGAAGAGAGACATCAAGCCGATTTTGGTGTATTCAAGCGTACCGCAGCGGAACACCGCGGGTTGGTCACTTTTGGCCGGGACTTGATTCTCTTGATCCGTCATGACTCCTCATTTCCACCGCGGATACGGCCTGTCTTTGCTCTGACACAGTCATAAATT
>JBFWIO010000404.1:0-3023 GCA_050255955.1 Victivallaceae bacterium | reverse complement strand
CAGATGCTGCCGAGCCGGTGACGGTTGAACTGGTTGTAGGGAAAACACTCCGGGGTGCCGTCTTTGCGCACCACAATCGCTTGCTCCCCGCCTTCCCACCGGCTCGCTCCGTCCATATCCCAGGTCATGCCGTTGAGGTAGACTTGAATATGACACCCGGCCCGGCGCAACCCGGCGACGGCGGCGCCGAAAGCCGCTTCGCCTTCGCGCGGCGGCCAGTAGTCGGGATAATCGGTGTCATAGGGATTGTGATGCCACCAATACCACGAGAGCATCACCGGACAGCCGCAGTCTTGGCTCAGGCGCAGCACCGGCGGCACCGCGTCGGCGATCAATCCGCGGTTCCAGCAGACACAGCCGAGGTCACGGACCCGCGGATCGGGCTTTTTGCGGGCGCGCGGTTGCTTCAATGCCCAGCGCCGGTAAAGCTTCGCCGCCTCGAACCAGCCGCCCGCAAAGGGGGTGACGCCACACTCATACGGCAACTCCCAGTCGCGGGGGGCCGCGCCGTCGAGCGGGGTCAAGTGTCCGCCGTAGAAAACAAGTTCGCCCGGCACACCGGTCCGGCGGTAGAAACAGCGCTTCTGATACCACGCGGGATCACGAAAGTCGAAGAGGAAAGAGTGTTCGTCCGCCAGCATCGCCGACGCCCGGAATGCCACCATTTCGGATGCCGCCGCAAGCTCGGGATCGTAAGCGTCGCAACTGTATTCCGACGGCGTATGGACATGACTCAGCGGCCGGTGAAGCACAATGCCGTACTGATCCGGCAGCAGCAATGTACCCGAAGCCGGAAAATCGCGGTAAGCCGCCACCGGGAAACGGATTGCCGCAACCTCCGGCGCATGGCGGTAGCCGAGAGTGCCGAGCCAGGCTCCGGCATCATCGCGCCGCCAGCGGCAGCGGACCTCGAAATCACCGCGCCGCCAGACGGTTTCGCCTTCGCCGCTTGCGCTGACTTCGGACATCTGCTCCGGAGTCACCAGTTCCCCCGATTGCAGCTCAAGCGCCCACGAGAGCGTAAGCGGACCGAGCCGGGATTCTGACATCGCCATTTGCATCGTTGCCTCCTTGGTTTTATTATAAATATATTGCAGATTCACGTTGAAAAAATGCTCATAATGCCATATTATATATAAAAACCAATCAACCATATTGAAAAAATGAAATCCGATAATCCACGCGCCCTGCCGCGCGACGCCGCCGACGTCGCCGGACCGGGAGCGTATGAAATCTATCGCTTCCGGAGCGAAAGCTGGCCGTCGCCGCACCTCGCCTCGCAGATGCTGTGGCCGCGCACCTTCATCGCCTCGGAACGCCGCCGCGCCCACTGGTACCGTCACCGGCACTATCCCTATGTCGCCGTTGAAATGGTGCTCTCCGGGCAGATGTTCTACAAAGAGGGCGACGAAAAGGACAAAACCGAGGTGCGCGGCGACGAATTGTACCTGATCGGCCGGGGCTCCGACTGTACGCTCTCGACCCTGCCCGAGAGCCGCCCGGAGAAACTGGTGCTGGAGCTTGACGGAACTTTGCTCGACCAGGCGCTCGTCCGCGCCGGACTGCATGATGTCCGCAAAATCACACTCCCGGAACCGGAAATCGTGGCCCGGCAAATGCGACTGATCGGCGACCTCCTCGCCGCCGCCGTCCCCGGCAGCGAGAGCGCAATCTCAGGCGGTTGCCTTGGCCTGCTGATCAAGCTCGGCGAAATCGTCCGCGACCGCCGCCCCCGGCCGGAACTCCTGAACCGCGCGGTGGAGAAAATCCGCCGCTCGGCGGGCTGCGTCCTCGCCGTCGGCGAGCTCGCGGCGGAACTCAACACCAGCGCGGCGACGCTGACGCGTTTGTTCCAAACTCACTTCGGCATGGCGCCCCATCGGTACATGAGCAAATTGCGGATGGAAGCGGCGCGCGAACTCCTGCAATATTCCGAGCTGCCGGTCAAGGCGATCGCCGCCCGGCTCGGTTATGCCAATCAGCTCTATTTCGCCACCGACTTCCGGCGCCGGACCGGCATTTCGCCGAATCGTTTCCGAAAAGGTTCTTGCATTTCCGAAAAAAGGAGTTTATATTGATCACCAAAGGGAAAGCCCCGGTTTACAGCCGGAAAATCTTTCAACCGAAAGGGGGGTTCCATGATGACCAAGACTGCCGAATTGACTGCTGAAATGCGGACCGCCGCCTACCGGATCGCGGAAGAGTGCCTTGCCGAAAACCTTGAGGTGGACGACGCGATTCAAGCCTTTTTCGCCACCCGCCCCTCTTTTGCGGCGGCTTGTCCGCATGATTTGTTTCGCGACGCCGTCTATGACATCCTGACCGAATTCTCGCTTGATGACTGAAGAGCGCCAACCGTCGCCGCCCGCGCCCGCCCCGGCCCACGCCTGCCGGGAGGGATGCGGCGCGTGTTGCATCGCCCCCTCGATCTCCTCGCCGATTCCGGGGATGCCGGACGGCAAACCTGCCGGCGTCCCCTGCGCGCAACTTGACGAAAATTTCAGCTGCCGAATCTTCGGCCGCCCCGAACGCCCGGCGGTCTGCGCATCGCTCCGCCCCGGGGAGGAGATGTGCGGCGACTCCCGCAGTGACGCCCTCGCCCGCCTGACCGAGCTGGAACTCCTGAGCGATCCCGGAGTGCGCTGACTGCCGGTCCTCCCGCCAAAAACATGGATTTTCTGAGATATCCTTGCCTTTGGTCACCGCAAAGGGTATATTGGCATAAAGCCATAAAGCGGCGGCAACAAAATAAGTTGTTTTTCTCCGCTGCCTCAACCGTGTTGAAATTAGTCGAAAAAAGTATTTGCGGATGATGAAAAAATGATCGCCGGTGGCCGACGCCGTCCGGCATTGAGTGGCTTTACCCTCAGCGGTAAAGCCAGAAAGGTCGGACAAGCCGGACGCGGCGAGCGTTTTTCAGCGCCGCAAAGAGTTTTGAAATTGGTTCGAAAATAGGAGAAAAAATGACGGGAAACAATGAAATAATTCTTCTCTTGTTGCTTGCCGGGCTGGGTCTGGGCGCG
>JBFWIO010000403.1:0-3034 GCA_050255955.1 Victivallaceae bacterium | reverse complement strand
CTTCGGCGTCGGAGCTCGGGCCGGGCTCAGCGGCGGAACTGCGTTCCGCCTACTTGAGCTGGGGCTTCGCCCGGAGCGGGAACGGCGAGGTTCCACCTCGCACACCGCCAAAGGGCTCCGCGCCCTTTGGAAACCGCGCAAGGGCACTGCCCTTGACCGGGTTACGGGCACAGGGCACGCAGAGTTACCGGGGTACGAGCACAGGGCACGCAGTAATGTACATTTGAGCATACAGCCAAACCAAACGAAAGGCGATGAAAAATATGTTGAAGATGCGGGCGATCAGTTTCCCCCTGCTGCTGGCGATATTCGCCGCCGTCATTTTTTGGAAAGACGGCGGACCCTACCTCTTTCTAATCATCGCCCCCATCCTCATGTTCGCCATGACCCTCGAACTCGCCAACATGCTCAAATCTGCCAACCTCCCCGTCTATCCCAAAGTGACGGCCATCGCCGTCGGTTCGGCTTTCCTCCTCCTCATCCTCTCCCGGATGTGGCCGCTCCTGCCCGGCCCCCGCATCTGGAGCTTTCTCACCTCGATCGGCACTCTGCTGTTTATCCTCCTGCCCTTCGCCGTCTGGTTCTCAATGCTCTTCACCAAAGATCGGCTCGGCGTACTCAGCAAAATTTTCGGCAGCGCCGGCCTCGCCCTTCTCGTCGCCACTCCCTACCTCTTTCTGGTGCTGGTCTATTTCCAGACCGCCATGTACCGCCACGTCGGACCCTATCACCTGCTCTTTCTGGTGCTGGTCACCAAATCCATGGACACCGGCGGCTACATCGCAGGCATGCTCTCCGGCAAATACCTGCCCGGCGGCAACCACAAAATATGGCCGGCAATCAGCCCCAAAAAATCATGGGAAGGCCTCGCCGGAGGAATGCTGCTTTCTCTCGCAGTAGCCTTTGCCCTCCGCTCGGCCGACTGGGCCCCGCTCGGCTACGGCCCCGCCTGGTTCGTCCTCGCGGCAGTGGTGCTGGCACTCGGCAGCTTCTTCGGAGACCTGACCGAATCAGCGGTCAAGCGAGCTACGAACGTCAAAGACTCGGCTGGCTATATCCCCGGGATGGGAGGAGTCTTTGACGTACTCGACAGCTTTATCTACAACGGTTTGTTGTTTACTATCCTGTTGCAGATCAGAATCTAAGGAAAGTGACGACAAAGTGACGACGGATGATCCGTCAGTTTAAATACGAGGTTCAAAATGACGATGGACAGCAGGATTTTGCGGATGCTCAAGGAGAACGCGCGGGTCTCCTACGCCGAGATGGCCGACCGGCTCAATATGCCGGAAGCAACGGTGCGCGAGAAAGTCGCGGAGCTGGAGAAAAACCAGGTCATTCAGGGATATACCGCGGTAATCAATGAAGAGCTGGCCGAAGATACCAAAGTCCGGGCGTTGATCGAAGTGCGGGTGACCCCGCGCCGCGACGGCGGTTTCGATGAAGTGGCCAAACGGATTGCCCGTTTCGACGAAGTTGTCCGGCTGTACCTGGTTTCGGGAGCGTACGATCTTTTGCTGGAGGTCGAGGGCGATTCGCTGCAGGAAGTGGCGTCGTTCGTCTCGGCCAAGCTGTCAACGATTGACGGCGTGCTCTCGACCGCGACCTCGTTTCAATTGAAGAAATACAAGGAGTCCGGCAAATTGATGCTGGAGGAAGAAGAATATGAACGACTCAAAGTGTGTCCGTAGAAGTTTCGTTGCGGAACATATTAAATCTTTGCCGAAGAGCGGCATCCGGGAATTTTTCGACCTGGTCAGTACGATGGAGAACGTGGTGTCGCTCGGGGTGGGCGAGCCTGATTTTGTGACTCCGTGGGGAATTCGCGAGAGCGCGATTTTTTCGCTGGAAAAGGGGCGGACGAGTTACACCTCCAATCTCGGGACGATCGCTTTGCGGCGGGAAATCTGCAAATATGTCGGCAAAAATTATGCTGTTGAGTACAATCCCGAGACGGAATGTCTGGTGACGATCGGGGTGAGCGAGGCGCTGGATCTGGCGATCCGGGCGCTGGTTAATCCGGGTGACGAGGTGATTTACACCGAGCCTTGTTTTGTGTCGTATCCGGCGGAGATCCGGATGGCGCACGGGGTGCCGGTGGTGCTGGAGACGTCGGTTGGGGATGAATTTGCTTTGAATCCGGCGCGCTTGCGTGAGAAGATCACGGCGAAGACCAAGATTCTCTTGATCAACTTCCCCTGCAATCCGACGGGGGCGGTGATGGATCGGGCTCAGCTTGAGGAAATTGCCGAACTGGCGGTGAAGCATGATCTGGTGGTGATCACGGATGAAATTTACTCTGAGTTGCGGTATGAGGGTGAGCATGTATCGATAGCGGCGTTGCCGGGGATGCGGGAGCGGACGATATTTCTGCATGGTTTCTCGAAGGCTTTTGCGATGACGGGTTGGCGGGTGGGGTATGCTTGTGGGCCGCATGAGTTGATTGATGCGATGATGAAGATTCATCAATACTCGATTATGTGTGCGTCGATTACGGCGCAGGAGGCGGCGTTGGAGGCGTTGCGGCATGGGGAGAAGGCGATGGCGGAGATGCGCGAGTCGTATTTGGAGCGTCGCAATTTGATTGTCAACGGGTTAAACCGGATTGGGTTGCCGTGTTTGATGCCCAAGGGGGCGTTTTATGCATTTCCGTCGGTGGTGCCGACGGGGATGACGTCGGTGGAGTTTGCCAGGGGTTTGCTGGAAGCGGAGCGTGTGGCGGTGGTGCCGGGGACGGCGTTTGGTGCGTGCGGTGAGGGTTTTGTGCGTTGCAGTTATGCGGCGTCGGTGAAAAATATTGTCACCGCACTCGAACGCATCGAGCGCTACCTGACGAAAATAAAAAAATAAAAAAGCGCCGCAGGCTCAAAAAAAAGAAAAAAAGCGCGAAGCGCCAAATAAAAAAAAGCGCGAAGCGCCACCCCCGCCCTCCGTCCTACGGAGGCGTGGTCCAGCGGCGAAACGCTGGTCGCTCGCTCAAAAAGCGAGCGAAGCTCAGCGAAGCGCTCCCCCCAATGTCGGCGGAGCCGACGCC
>JBFWIO010000402.1:0-3052 GCA_050255955.1 Victivallaceae bacterium | reverse complement strand
CGCCGCGCTGAACATAAAGAGGTTTGAAAAGAAGGAGGGGGTTCGGGGGAGGGAGAAAAAATTTCCTCAAAATTTTTGCTCTCTCCCCCGCTGCGGGAAGGGTGTGAACGGCAGGGTGTCAGGGGGTGAGGTAGGCGGTGCCGTCGGCGAGGGCGAATTGGTTGACGGGGAGGAGTGCGCCGGAGGAGCCGTAGCTGGTGGACATGACGGTGCCGTTGGCGCGGGCGACGGGGGAGACGTGGCCGTCCATGAAGAGCATGTTGGCGCGGTCGTTGTGGGCGAGCCATGGGCGGCCGTAGCTTTCGCTGGTGGAGGGGGTTGCGCCGGAGGCCCAGAAGATCATGCGGCTCATCGGGGATTTCTGGCCGACGCTGTAGGAGCAACCGGCGTAGGCGATGCGGCTGGGGCCGGGGCTTTTCTGGTAGGCGGCGTTTTTGAAGTTGAACAAATAGGGGGAGCTGTTGACATAGATGGCGCCGTAGCTCTGATTGAGGGCGCCCCAGGCGTTGGCGCCGAGATTGTAATTTTTGAAGGCGGGGCAGAGCAGGACGGAGGATTTGGGGAGGAGCCCTTCCCAGTAGAGCATGGCGGCCCAGGTGCAGTGGGTGCCGGTGACTTTGGGGTCGCTGGTGTTGTTGGAGTTGGGGGCGTAAAAGACGTCGTTCGACTGTTGGAGGTAGAAGCCTACGGCGAGAGCGACCTGTTTCTGCTGCGAGACGCACTTGACGGCGAGCGCTTTCTCGCGGGCTTTGTTCAGGCTCGGCAGCAGCATCGAGGCGAGGATGGCGATGATTGCGATTACCACCAGCAGCTCGATCAGGGTGAATGGATTTCTGCGGTTTCTCATGGCTGGACTCCTTTTTCGACTTTGTGTCATTCAGTTGTTGTATAATGCAATTGATGTATATTACAGCTATATTATACATAAGAAATCGTTCCTTGTCAAGGAACCGCCGGCAAAATAATCGGAAAATCCGTAAAATCATTGACTTTTCCGGCACCGGCTCGTATAGTAAACAATAGAATAGGGTGGAAAATGATCTGCGAATTTTGCGGTACTCACAATCAAGATGCGGACTCGAAGCCGGGGCGGCGCAATTGTTGCGGTTCGACTCCGGCAGGCGAGATGGCCGGGCGGACGGTCGGCGGCTTCCGGATTCTGGCTGAACTCGGCCGGGGCAACCGGGGGGTGGTTTATCTTGCCCGGCAAATGTCGCTCGACCGGTTGGTGGCGCTGAAGCTGCTGGCTCCGGAGTTGCGGCAGAAGAAGTCCGCGCGCGACGAATTTTTCACCGAGGCGAAGCTTGCCGCCAAGCTGGATTTCGCCAATACGGTCCAGCCGGTCGAAGCCGGAGAGGCGGACGGCGAGTGTTTTCTTGCGATGGAATTCATCCGCGGCGAGAATGTCGAAGACCGGCTGGTGCGCGAGAAGAAACTTCCGGCCGGGGATATCTGCCGGATTGCGCTTGCGGTGGCCGATGCGCTTGAAAATGCCTGGCGCAAATTCGGGATGATTCACGGTGATGTCAAGCCCGCCAATATCATGATTCCGGCGGACGGCGGCGAGATCAAGCTGGCCGACTTCGGGCTTGCCTCGATCGGCGGCAAAAGCGAAATCGTCCAGGGCACTCCGCTCTACGCCGCACCGGAGCTGATCTGTCCCGAGATCGGCGAAAAGGACTTCCGGGCTGATATTTACAGTCTCGGCATCATGCTTTACGAACTTGCCGCCGGCAAAGCGCCGTTCAGCGGCGAACCGGCGGTGATTCTGGAAAACCACCTCCATCTGGTGCCGCCGCCGGTGGAGCGGCTGGCTCCCGAACTTCCCGCTGAACTGGCGAAACTGATCGACCGGATGATCCGCAAGAAACCCGCCGAGCGCCCCGCATCCTGGCGCGAAGTCGCCGAAACCATCCGCCGGGCTCAAGCCGCGCCGCTGCGACTTGAGCCGTCACGCCGCCTGGTGCCGTACGCGGCTTTGCCGGCGGTGGCTTTGCCGGCGCTGGCGCTCGGTCTGGCGGCGGGTTATTTCCTGATCGGACCGTCAGCCGAAAATGTTGAAACCGCCAAGCCGGAACCGGTCAAAGCCGTTGTCCCGGCGAAGCTCCCGCCGCCGGAGCCGGTGAAGGAACCCGCCCCACCCCAAACCGCCGAAACGCCGATGACCGCGCCGGAACCGGTCAGTGAGCCGGTCAAGATTACGCCGCCGCCGCTACCCGAGCCCCCGGTCGAAACGCCGAAAGCGGTTGCGAAGCCGAAACCGGCGCCCCGCCCGAAGCCGGAAAAGCCGAAAACGCCGGAAGTTGTCAGGGAAGCGGTCAAGGAAGCACCGAAAGCGCCCGAAGCGCCCCCCGCTCCCGCTCCGACCCCCGAACCGCCGCCGAAACCGGTGGTTCCGCCCGGCGCGGACTATTTTCATGCGGCGAAGAACGGTGACGTCGCGGTGATCCGCCGCAAGCTCGCCGCGGGGGTCGATGTCAATGCCGTCGATGCCAATGGTTACACTGCGCTGATGCTCGCGGCCTTTCGCAATCACGAGCCGCTGGTACGCTTTTTGCTTGCCCGGGGCGCTGATCGAAAATTGCGCAACCAATATCAGCAGAGCGCCGCCGACCTCGCGCCGGACCGGTCCGAAGTTCAACGGCTGCTGCTGGCAAAATAGGAATACGTCATGAATACCCTGATTGATGAGAAAGCGATCGCCGAACGAATCGCGACGCTGGGCAAGGAGATTACCGAATTCTACCGCGGAGAAGAACTGACAGTAGTGGCGCTGCTCCACGGTTCGGTGATCTTCAGCGCCGACCTGCTGCGCAAAATCGAACTCCCGCTGTGGTTCGACTCGCTCTGCCTCGCCAGCTACATCGACCGCGCCAGTACCGGCCGCTTCGAAGTCCGCTCCCGCCTCAAACTGCCGATCTCCGGCCGCCACGCGCTGCTGATTGACGACATCCTCGACAGCGGCCGCACCCTCGCCCACGCCAACGAATATCTCCGGGCCGCCGGCGCCGTCAGCGTCCGCAGCTGCGTCCTCCTCGACAAAAAAGTCGAA
>JBFWIO010000401.1:0-3071 GCA_050255955.1 Victivallaceae bacterium | reverse complement strand
AGTTCGCCGAGTTCAAGCGGCTGTTCGGCATTGCCCGAACACGAAAGCGCCATCCCCGAGGAGGCGTCGAGCAGATTGCCGGAAATCTGAAGCGGACAGCCGTTGAACATCAGGATCGCATTTTTGGTGCTGATCCGGTTGTCCTGAAGCCGGAAAAAGCCGGAGAGTCCGAAGTCGGCATGCGCGCCCCAGTTAAGATTGTCGAGATTGAGCTGCAAGTCGATCGGGCGCGATCCGAAATTCCAGAGCCGGCGCAGCTGCACCCCCGGAGCCGGCGGCAATTTCTCCGCCGCCGGCAGCGCCGGGGCGGCGGCGCGCACCCGAAGAGCTTCGAGATCGCCGGCGTAACTGGTCAAGCGGACCGAGATCGGCTTGGCCGGGTCGGCGGCGATTGCGGCGGCGAGCTCGGCGTCGATCAGCTGGCGCGGCCCGGAGTGGAGCCGGAGTCGGCTGCGGCGCAAATTGCTCCCCTCTTCGAGATTGTTGTCGAATTCAAAACTGAACTGCCCGTCAAACACTGCCGGGTTATCGACCGGGCGGATTTTTTCAAGCTGGAAATAGCCGCCGATTTTGATATCCTCGTCGCTGCGGCCAACCAGCTTGAGGTTGCCGGAAATCAAGCCGTCCCGGATACGTCCGGGGAGAAAAAGTCCGACGAAGTTTTCATTGAGATAGCGGACCGCCACCCGGCTCTCCCATTCGCGCCCGACCGGGTCAAAGGATCCGGGGGTTTCGATGCGGAGCGCCGGGCGGCCGTTGACCCGCCAGTAAAGGGTATTGGTATTGAGCTGGATTCTGCCGTTTTCCGGGCGGTAGACGGAGAATTCGTCCTGAATGATCACATCGCGGAAATAGGTCGTTCCCAGCCGCCCGGCGACGTTGGTCATCGCGAAGTTCCCGGTGGCGGTGGCGGTGGAGAAATCGCGGCTGGAGTCGATCCGGAACGCGGCATTGCAGCGGCCCTCGGCGAATTGCAGGGGGGTTTTCGGCAAAAAACGATTGACTTCAAGCAGCGGCCCATCGGCTTCGAGCTGGACTTTCCAATTGATTTTGGGGGTAAAACCGGGCAGCAGAAACTCCTGCGCTTCAAGCCGGGCGGCGACCCGGATCGCCCGCCGGCTGTCGATCGTCAGTTTGACCGCGTCGACCCGCAGCCGTTCAGACGTGAAGTCGAGCTTGCCCGAGGCAGTGCCGGTCAGAGGCGCAAAAGGCATCAACTCCTCGCCGAGCTCCTTGCGGTGCTCCTCCGGCAGCAGCGACAGCAGCGACTCGGAGAGATGCCTGACTTCAAAGGAAGCGCTGCCGTTCTTTTTGCCGAAATGGAAGTTTCCCTCGCCAGTGACTTCACCGAGGACTTTGCCGTCATCGGCGGCGTGAAAGACAAAGTGGCGGAAGATCAAGCCCAGATTCTGGCCGACTTCGGCCTCCCAGTTGACGGTGCCCTCAAGGTTGCGCTGCACGTAATCGCCGGAGTGAAAACCGATTTTGCGGCCGGCGAAGCCGCCGTAGATTTTGGCCCCGCTGAGGTCGCGCGAGAAGTCAAAGGAGGCCACGCCTGAAATTTTACCTGAATCGAAGCGGAGGCGGCGGTTTTCCGGCATCACGAAACGCAGCAAACTGAGGTCGAAGTCGGATACTTCGCAGGTCACCCCGGGGCGATCCCCGGCGGCGGACAACTGGGCCAGATCGTAATTGACCGGCTTGCGCAAGAAAAGCCGGAGCGAAGACCGCGAACTCTCATCGACCTCAAGCCTGAGCTCCCGCACCTCAATGCGCCGGGTGTCGAAGTCAATCGAAAAATCCTGCTGTGCGCGCAACGCGAACCCCGGCAACTCAATCGCTTCGCCGTCGAAGTATCCCTTGCCGGGCTGGCGGTCGAGCCGCCATGTCCCGGCGCTGGCGAAGCTCTTTTTGCTCAATTCGAATTTGCCCTCTCCTTCCAGCGTCATCACCCCGGGATTGACGCCGTGGAAAAATTCGGCCGACAACGCGATCAGCTCCTCCGGCAGCATGAAATGGCGGACGTCAAAAGCGAACGGCAAACCGTCTTCGCCGATGCGCCCCGAGCCGTCGAAAAAACCCCGCTCGCCGCCGTCGTGCTGCTGCGCAAGCTTGAGTTCGTCAAAAACCCACAAGCGGTCCTGCTTGTGCACCTCAAGATTCCAGACCAGCCCGCTCTCGCTGACCCGGTGATCGTTGATCAGCGAGGTGAAATTGCGCCAGCGGCTGTCGAGCTCAATGCGCCGCGGATTGAGTTCGCGGTCCCAGTCGATCCGGAAATTGGTGTCAAAGTCGGTCCGGGCTTCAAGCCCCTGGCCGGTCCGGAAATCGCTTCGTCCCGCCGCCGCCAGCTCCATCGGCCGATTGGTGCCGAAAAGCGGACTTTTGAGATTGAGTCCGGCAAAGATCAGTTGATGGGTCTGGCCGGTACGCCGGATCGAGAACTGGACTTCGGAATCCTCGATCGTCACCGCGAAAAACTCCATCGCCGGAACTCCGGATCCGTCGCCGGTTTGGGGAGCGCCGGTGGACGGCGCGGTCGAGAGTTGATTGTAGTTCCACTGTTCCGGGGCGTTGGAAATGAAGCGCAGCATCACCCCCGAGGCTTCGACATCACGGAAGCTGATCACCCCCCGCAAACACTGGAAGAAGTTATAGAATCCGCGAATTTTGCGGATCTCAAGAAACGGTTCCTTTTCATCGCCGAGCCGGAATTGCCGGATGGTCAAACGCGCGCTCCACGGCCGCCAGTCGATCGACTCGGCCGAAAAGCGAACCCCGCTCATCCGGCTCGCCAGGGGAAGTGCCATTCTGGTCAGAAAAAAGGAACCGGTCAGGAAGAAATAAGCCGCCACCAACAAGATGGCGGCCAGCAACGCCGCAACCGGCAGAATCCTGAATTTGAACTTCTTCATGCCCCTCGGTGACGTTCAGACCCCACGCGAAAAAAGTTTCTGGAGTTCAGTCTGGAAGTCCTTGATGTCGGCTTCGTCGGGTTCGCCCTTGACCTTGTCGAGGCCGAGCCGGCCGTACTGATCGACATACCATTCGGCACTGGCGCCGGAGATAAA
>JBFWIO010000400.1:0-3078 GCA_050255955.1 Victivallaceae bacterium | reverse complement strand
AGCCGACGGTAAGTCTGGCGGGCGTGGCCGTGCAAGGTATCGATCAGCCAGCGCTGTTCGGCATCGTCGAAGAGGTCAAAAGTCCAGTCGATCACCGCCGGGAGACAGCGCGAGAGACTCAAACCGACTTCGTCGCAGCGCGGCCAGGTAGTGGCGCACGGCCCGGCGGGATTCCATTCGCAGAAGCGCAGCAGACTGGCGCGGACATATTTCGCCGCCGCCTGATCGCCGAGGAAGAGGTGCGCGAGCGCGCAGGCGACGAGATCACGGTCGAGGTAGACCCGCATCTCGTCGATCGTCCGGCGCAAGTCGATCCGGCCGTCCGGCTTGTAGTAATCGGGATAGCTCATCAACCCGTCGCCGATTGCGATTTCGACGTTGCGCTTGATCACCTCGAGCTGCGGTGCGTATTGGCGGCGGAGCTCGGCGAGGTCGCCGGGGTAATAGATGTGGCGGGGATGGCCTGGGGGAATTCGCTTGAGCACCGCCATCGCCGTCGGCGGCAGCGCCGGGCGGGCGTCGGCCGCCACCCGGAAGCGGCGTTCGCCGAGCTCGCTGTCGCCGAGCAAGACGTTCCATGCGTATTCCCCGGGCTCAAGCAGCGTATCAAAGCAGAAATAGTGGAACGGCGTCCTGCCATCAATGATGGTTTTGCCGTCGGCAAGCCGACGGACGGTGACCCGGTAGCCGGCGGCGCCGGGCTCGGCGATCCACTGCAGCGAGGGCGGATTGTAATCGACGGTTTCGCCGTCGTCGGGAGCGGCGAAGTTGCTGTGAAGATGACGTTGCTGAGGCAATTTTTTCATTGCTGGTGAAACCATAGATATTCTCCGCTTTCCGGATCGATCCGGCCGATCGGCCTGGCCGGAGTCCCCGCCATGATGGCGTAGTCCGGCGTGTC
Source organism: Victivallaceae bacterium (assembly GCA_050255955.1). Classification (GTDB taxonomy): domain Bacteria; phylum Verrucomicrobiota; class Lentisphaeria; order Victivallales; family Victivallaceae; genus JAVBUI01. The sequence goes on along the minus strand of JBFWIO010000400.1, from coordinate 2,177 downwards.
TTTGGTGACTACCGAGTTGGCGCAGATCAGGTTGCATTTGCCGATGGTGACTCCGCCGGTGACGGTACAGCCGGAGGCGAGCCAGCTGCCGTCGCCGATGATGATCGGGCCGGGCGCGTCGCGGCCGCTGAAACACTGGGTTTTGGCGTCGAATTTGTGATTGCTGGCGGGCAGCGAGCAGTGGGGGCCGATCAGCACGTTTCTGCCGATCCGGACGTCGCCGTTGACATAACAGAAGAGCCCGATCAGCGAATTTTCGCCGATCTCGTTGTCGCCGATCCGGACGACCGCGCCCGGCATCACTTTGACGTCGTTGCCGAAGCCGAGCAGCCGGGCTCGGCGGATGTCGTCTTGGAGGTTGTCGCCCCGGACGCTGTAGTCGACACACATCGCGAAGTCTTCGGCGGAAATGCCGCAGACCGGGAGAGAATCACCGACCTCGAGAGCCTTGCGCATCGTCCCCTCCTATTTGCTTTTTTGGTAAATCGCTTCCGCTTCCGGCAGATGTTTCTTGAGTTCGGCGATCCGGTCGGCGCTGATCGGGTGGGTCGAGAAAAATTCCTCAAGCCGGCTGTTGGAGCCAAGTTTGCCGAACTTCTCCCAGAACTTGATCGCCGCGGCGGGGTCGTACCCGGCTTTGGCCATCAGCATCAAACCGAGATAGTCCGCCTCCAGCTCCTGGGCGCGGCTGTAGGGCAGCAGTACACCGAGCTGGCTGGCCGCGCTGTAGGTGCCCGAAGCCGCCGTGCCGCTGCCCGCCCAGACCGCTTCGGACGCCACGGCGGCGAGCGAGCCGAGGAAGTCGCTTGCGGCGCTCTGGCTCATGCGTTCGCCGCCGTGCCGGGCGAGGACGTGGCCGATTTCGTGGCCGACCACCGCCGCCAGTTCGGCGTCGTTTGCGGCGTATTCAAAGAGCGAATCATAAACCGCCACATAGCCGCCCGGCAGGGCAAAGGCGTTCGGCGTTTTGGACTGAAAAACCACGAATTCCCAATGAAACGCGGGCTTGTTGGCCGCCTTGGCCAGCCGGGTCCCGACGCGCTGGAGCATTTCGTTCTTTTTGGCGTCGGCGGAACGTTTCTCGGTCTTCAGGAGTTGCTTCCACGCTTTGGCCCCTTCGGCGTTTTCCTCGCTTTCGGAACTCAGCATGAGTTGCTTGCGTCCGGTGCCTTCAACCGTGGTACATCCGGCGATCGCCAGCATCGCGGCCGCCGCCGTCAAGATCAGGAATACTTTCATATATACATCGCAACCGTTGGTTAAGAAATTGTCGAAAACAATATCACGGCTTTCGCAAAATACAACTTTTCCGCTCTTTTTTTCCTAATTCTTACCTCCTCCTAACCGAACCCTAACAATCGGGGGTTACTGTATGTTTGTAATTAAAAATAAGGCAGCCCCCCCGGCTACGATAAATAAAAGGAAAATTCATGAAACAAGTACCGAAACTGTTCGCAATTCTGACTGCCGCGACGATGGCTTCCGCCGCCGTTGCGGAGTCGCTGTTGCCCCCTCCCCCGGGGGAACTTGACAAGACCCGGCGCATCCGCTTTGTCGAAGACGACGCCCAGAATTATATGGTTTCCAAAATTTACGAACTGAAGTACCAGAAAGCGAATGACATCGTTCCTTTCATCCTCGGTTCGATCCGACGCTACGCCAACAACGGTTCGGCCGACCGCATCAATTATACGGCGGGCAATAAACAGCTGGTCTCGGTCAGTTGCCCGATCCCGCTGATGCCCTACATCGACGACATGATCGCCAAACTCGACCGCCCCGGCAAAGCCGGCGGCGGCAGCGGCGGAATCGAAGGCACCGGAATCACCCGCAGCGTCTTCGTGCCGCAGTACCGTTCGAGCCAGAAGATGGTCGATATCATGATCAAAACCGGGATTCCGTCCAACGCCACCGAGGGCGCCGGCCAGGACGCCGTGGTCGCCTACGACCCCGCCACCAATCTGATCTACTGGAAAGACTCCTCGCGCAAGGACGAAGACCTCAAAAAATACCTCGCCTGGCTCGACCGCCCGGTGCCCCAGTTCACGCTGACCCTCAACGTCTACGAAATGCGCGACAGCGACCTGATGGACCTCGGCATCGACTACCTCGCCTGGAAATACGGCCCCGGGCTCAATTTGCTCGACGTCGGGGCCAAGTACCTGGAGGGCTCGGCG
>JBFWIO010000399.1:0-3086 GCA_050255955.1 Victivallaceae bacterium | reverse complement strand
TGTGCTCTTCCGATCTATCTGCCGCATTCTCAAAAGCGAAAGTGACGAACCGGCCTTTGAGGAGTATCGCCGCTACCTTGCGCCGGGACACGGCGACGAACGGGTGGGGCAGCTCGCCGCGACGCTGGCGGCGCTCTTTGACCAGTACCAGATCTACCGCCCCGAAATGATCCTCCGGGGCGGCCCCGCCGACCATCCGGCGCAACGGCAGCTGTGGCGGCGTCTAACTGCCGGGCGGGTGTCGCGAAGCGAGTGTTTCCAGCGCTTTTTCAAACTCCGCAGCGCGCCGGCGATCAGGGCGCGCTTTGAACGGATCAGCGTATTCGGCATCAGCTCGATGCCGCCGTTGTATCTCTGGTTTTTCCAGAAGCTTGCCGAGTTCGTGCCGGTCCATTTCTTCTATCAGAATCCCTGCCGGGCGGAGTGGAGCTTCGCCATCGCCCCCCGTGAAAAACGCCGCCCGGAAGAAAAAATGATCGCCGAACCGGAAAATTTCCTGAACGACCCCGACGGATTTGCCGCCGAATTCAACACCCTTCTCGCGGCCTGCGGCAAGCTCGGACGGGAGTTTTTTGCGGCAATCCTCGAACACACCGACTTTGACCCCGACAGCCCGGATAGCCTTTTCCGCGACCCGGCGGCGACCAGTTCGACGCTGCTGGCCAAGCTCCAGCAGCACATCCTCGACGGCGAAAACCGCGATGAACCCGAGCCGGTGGCCGCCGATGACCGCTCGCTCACGGTGGCCAATTGCCACCATCCCCTGCGCGAAGTCGAGGCGCTCCACGATGAACTTTTGCGGCGCTTCAACGCCGACCCGACGCTGCGCGCCGGGGATGTGATCGTAATGACGCCGGATATCGAAGTTTACGCGCCTTATGTCAAAGCGGTTTTTGAGAGCATTGATCCCGGGTCGATGCGCTACATCCCCTTTTCCCTCGGCGACCGGCCGCCGGAGCGGGAAATCGCGCTGCTCCGGGGCTGCTTCGCGCTCTTCAAAACCGCGCTCGGGGCATTCAAATCGAGCGAAATTCTGGCCTTGCTCGAATGCGATCCGCTTCGCGAGCACTTCAAGCTTGGTCCCGACGACCTCCCCAAATTGCGGCGATTGATGGCCGACAACCACGCGTCCTGGGGGCTTGACGCGCTTCACCGCGCCGCGCTCCTCGGCGGCGATTGCGCGTTTGCGGACAATTCGTGGCGGTTCGTCCGCGACCGGCTGCTGCTCGGCTTCGCGATGCGAAGCTCCGACCAGGCTCCGGTGCAATTTGACCACATTCTCGCCGCCGAACGGATCGAGGGAGACCGCGCCCGGCTCGCCGAAGCGCTTGAACTCCTGCTCGCCACGCTTGAACGCGCCCGCGCCCGTTTGCTTGAGCCCCGGACGCCGGATTCGTGGGCGGAGGTTTTCGCCGAACTCCTCGACGACTTTTTCGGGGAAGACCGCGACGGCGGGCTGCGGCGCTTCCGGGATATGCTGGCCGCGACGGTGACCAGCGCCCGCCGGGCGGGCTTTGACCTCGAAACCGGGCCGGAATTGATGCTCGGTGAACTTGAGCGGCGCCTGGAAGCGGATTTCCGGCGGGGTTCGGCGGGGTTCCTGCGGGGCGGCGTCACGTTCTGCACGTTGCTCCCCATGCGCAACATTCCCCACCGGGTGATCGCCATCCTCGGGCTCGATGAAGCCGCCTATCCGCGGCGGGAGCTTAAACTCCATTTTGACCTGATCGGCAAACATCCGCGCGGCGGCGACCGCTCGCTTCGCATTGAGGATCGATACCTTTTCCTCGAAGCCTTGCTCGCCGCCCGCGAAGCGCTCTATTTGAGCTACGTCGGGCAGTCGGTCACCGACAACAGCGAGATGCCGCCGTCGCCGCTGGTCGCCGACCTCCTCGGCTATATCCGGCGACATTTCCGGCTCGACGGCCGCGAGCTGGTAATCCGCCACCCGCTCCAGGGTTTTTCTGTTCGCTGTTTCACTCCGGGCAGTGCGATGCAGTCGTATTCCGAGGAAAATTTCCGCACCGCCCGGATTCTCGCCACGCCCGAACGGGTGCGGCCGGAGCCGCGTTTCCCGGCGGCGGCCGAAGCGGAGGGGGAAGAGGAAGAAGAAGGGCCGACCGTAAATTCGCTCGTCCGTTTTTTCAACAATCCCTTTGAACACTACGGGCGGAGCATCCTCAAAATGGATTCGCCCTTCAGCCGTGACGACCAGGTCGGCGATGTCGAAACCGTCGAGCCCGATGCGCGTCAGCGCGCCGACCTCCGGCGCGAGCTCTTCCTTGCCGGGCTTCGCGGCGAAAACCCGGAGCCCGTGCGCGAACGCCGCCGGGCGGCGGGGGAACTGCCGCCGGGTGCGCTCGGCGACCTTTACTTTGAGGAAATCGCCGCCGAAGCCGCCGAAGAGCTCGAATTGCCGCGCAAGGATCTTGGCGCAAGCTCCTGCCGCGAACTCTTCAACCGCGCCGAAATCGTCAAGCTGCCGCCCCGGCTCCGCGCCCGCGAAATCGCCCTCGCCGGCCGTGCCGACGGACGACTGCTGCTCTATCTTGCGCGCAAAAGCGATGAGCGAACGACACTTTTCGCCATTATTTTCAACGCCCTGATCCACCATGAGAGCGCTTTTGCCGCCGGGCTGACTTCGCTGGTGTTGATCAACACCGACAAAGTCACGGTGCAGACGCTGCCGGAGCCGGTCGGCTCGGCGCGCAAACTTGCGGTGCTCGGCGAGCTCCGCCGCCGGGGGAATTTTTTGCCGCTTCCTTTCATGCCCCGGACGTCACGGGCGATCTTTGAGGGCAAATCCTTTGCGGCGGCGTGGCATGGCGGCGATTACGGCGAAGTCGAGGGCGAGTGGGAAAACTTTTTCGTTCGCCGTTTCGCCCCCTATGACCTTGAGAACGCCGCCGAGCTTGCCGACTTCCGCGCCGTCGCCGCCGCGGTTTACGGGGAGGACGGCTTATGAACCTCGCACTGACCATTCCGCTTGACGGGCGGCAGTTGATCGAAGCCGCCGCCGGCACCGGCAAAACCCATACCATCAAAACCCTCTTCGCCCGGCTGGTGGTCAGATCGGAAGAGCGTCG
>JBFWIO010000398.1:0-3129 GCA_050255955.1 Victivallaceae bacterium | reverse complement strand
GATGGTTTCGCACGTAGGCACGGGGGCACGGTGGGGGTATGTGGGGATAGCGTATCGAGGGTGGGCGCTGGCGCGGCCGGTCGCTCCGGACGAACTACGTTGGATGCCGCTGCTGGCCACCCGCGACAACGGAGCGGCGAGAGTCAAAGGCGCAGTGCGCCCGCCCGGGGCGAGGGAGGCGAGGCGCTGCCTCACACTCCGCAAGAGGGCTCCGCGCCCTCTTGACTCTGCGCAAGGGCACTGCCCTTGACTGGGGTACGGCACAAGGCACGCTGGGCACCGGGGTACGGCACAAGGCACGCCGGGCGTGGTACGGGCACAAGGCACGCCGCAGGAGACTAAATTACTTTGGCTATTTGTATCAGCACACTTTAGGCAGTATATTATAAACGGTGATTATCAAACCGGAGGTTGTTCACTATGGATAAGAATATCGGAACCGTGCTCGAAGGTTCGCTCGATGCGAAGGGTATCAAGTTTGCGGTCGTCTGCGGCCGCTTCAACGAGTTTTTCGTCAGCAAATTGCTGAGCGGCGCGGTCGATACCATCGTCCGTCACGGCGGCTCAGCCAAAAATATCACCGCAGCCTGGGTGCCCGGCTCCTACGAAATTCCCTTTGCCGTCCGCAAACTCCTCCAGACCGGCAAATACGACGCCGTCATCGCCCTCGGCGTAGTCATCCAGGGCGCCACCCCCCACGCCGGCTACATCAACTCCGAAGTCGCCAAAGCACTCGCCCAGCTCGGCATGGAATTCGGCACCCCGGTCACCTACGGGATGATCACCGCCGATAATATCGAACAGGCCATCGAACGCAGCGGCACCAAAGCCGGCAACAAAGGCGTCGATGCTGCCATGGCCGCAATCGAAATGGTGAATCTTACCCGGAACATCGGCTGAACACAATGGATTTTGACAACGACCAGACCGAGAGTAAGATGCACGCCAAGCGGCTTGGCCGCGAACTTGCGATGCAGTTCCTCTTCCAGTGCGAAATGAACGCAGTTACTCCCGAAATGGGAGTTTGGCAGGAGTTTTTTGAAGAAATGAAAGCCGAACACGGCTTGCGCGACAACCGCTACGCCCGCAAGGGCCGCGAGTACGCCGAGTTTCTGTTCACCAATATCGTGATCCATCAGGACGAGATCGACGGCACCATCCGGACACGTTCGGAAAATTGGGAGTTCGACCGGCTCTCGCTGGTTGACCGCAATCTGATGCGGATCGCAGTCTGCGAAATGCTCTTTGACGACTCGGTGCCGCCGGTGGTCAGCATCAACGAAGCGGTGGAAATCGCGATGGACTACAGCGGCGACAAATCCGGCGCTTTCATCAACGGCGTGCTGAACGGGGTCAAAGATACCTTGACCCGCCCGGCGCGCGAAGGGCGCAAGGCCGGGGATACGAAATGAGCTCGATTTTTTCGATCTTCAAAAAAGGCCTCGAAAAAACCGCCGTCCGGGTCGGCCGGGCCCTCGGCAGCGTTTTTACCGGCGCCAAAAGCTGGGACGCTTCCAATTTTGACGAACTCGAAGCGATGCTGATCGGCGCCGATTTCGGCGTCGCCGCCTCGACCCGCATCGTCGGCGACATCCGCGATCGCTACGAACGCGGGAAAATCGCCACCAGCGCCGAAATTTATCAGGTTGCGGCGGAGACCGTGCGAACCATTCTCTCCCAACACCAGCGCCCGATCGCCTACGCCGAAACCGGCAAACCCACCGTAATCCTGATGGTCGGGGTCAACGGCAGCGGCAAAACCACCTCGATCGGCAAACTCGCCGCGCTCTACAAAAGCGAGGGCAAACGGGTCATGCTGGCGGCCTGCGACACCTTTCGCGCCGCCGCCGTCGAGCAGCTCCAGCTCTGGGGTGAACGCACCGGAGTGCCGGTGGTCGCGGCGAAGCACGGTGCGGACCCGGCCAGCGTCGCCTTTGACGCGGTGCAGTCGAGTTTGGCCCGCAACATCGATATTCTCCTGATTGACACCGCCGGGCGGCAGCATACCCAAAAGGGGCTGATGGAGGAACTTGCCAAAATCCGCCGCTCGGTGGACAAGGTGTATCCGGGAGCGCCTCACGAAGTTTGGCTGACCGTCGATTCTTCGCTTGGCGGCAACGTGATTTTTCAGGCCCGCGAATTCTCCAAGTGCACCGGGGTGACGGGGCTGGTATTGACCAAGCTCGACGGCACCGGCAAGGGGGGAATGGTGGTGGCTTTGCATCAGGAATTTGAATTGCCGACCTTTTTTGTCGGACTGGGCGAGCAGATCGGGGATTTGCAGCCGTTCAGTCCGGAGTTTTATGCCGACGCCTTGTTCCGGCAGGAGCCGGAACAGAACTGATTCGAGGTGCTTTGATGGCCAATGACGCCAAATACATGCTTCGCGCCCTGGAACTGGCCAAACTGGCCTGGGGCCGGACCGCGCCGAACCCGATGGTGGGCGCGGTGATCGTCCGCAACGGCAAAATCATCGGCGAGGGCTATCACCACGCCGCCGGCCAGCCGCATGCCGAACCCAATGCGATCCGCGACGCGCAGGAACACGGCCGCAAGCTCGACGGGGCGACGCTCTACGTCAATCTCGAACCGTGCTCGACCTACGGCCGGATGCCGCCTTGTACCCGATCGATTCTCCAGACTCCGATCAAAAACGTGGTGATCGGCTCGCTCGACCCCAATCCGGCCCATGCCGGGCGCGGCGTGGCGATTCTGCGCGAAGCCGGAATCAAGGTCAAGACCGGGGTGGAACTTGCCGCCTGCGAGGAATTGAATCAACCTTTTTTCAAGTGGATTACCACCGGAAAACCCTTTGTCATGCTGAAAATGGCGATGACCTTGGACGGCCGGATTGCCACTGCGGCGGGGGAGTCGAAATACATTACCGGCCCCGAGGCGCGGGAACGGGTTCAGGAATTGCGGCAGCTGGCCGGGGCGATCCTGGTCGGCGGGCGGACGATGCGGCTTGACCGGCCGCAGCTTACGGTGCGCAACGTGCCGGACTGGGCGAAAAAGCCGAAGCGCTTTGTGGCGAGCCGGACGATGACCAAAACTGAATTGGCGAAGCTGTATGGCAGTGAAGAGAATCTTCCGGAGATCGTGATGCTGGAGAACCGGGCGGGCTGGGAG
>JBFWIO010000397.1:0-3142 GCA_050255955.1 Victivallaceae bacterium | reverse complement strand
CGCTTCACTCGGGGCCTTTGCGATCGGCGAGATGGCCGAGGGGGTGGCGGTGATGATTTTCTACGGCGTCGGCGAAATGCTTCAGGACGCCGCGGTGGCCAAATCACGCGGCAATATCGAGAAACTGATGGATTTGCGCGCCGACCGCGCCAACGTCCGGCGCAAGGGGCAAATCGTCGCCGTCGCACCCGAAACAGTTGAAGTCGGCGAAGTAATCGTGGTCCGGCCCGGCGAAAAAGTGGCGCTCGACGGCGTGCTGGAGTCTGGAACCGGTTTCCTCGACACCCGGGCGCTCACCGGAGAGAGCGCGCCGCGCCGGGTGCTCGCCGGTGACGAAGTCCTGTCGGGATCGATCAGTCTCGACGGCGTATTGGAGCTTCAGGTCAGCCGGCCCTTCGGCGAATCGACGGTGAGCAGAATTCTTGAACTCGTCCGCCACGCCGCCGAAAAAAAATCGCCGACCGAGAAATTCATCACCCGCTTTGCCCGCGTCTACACTCCGGCGGTGGTGCTGCTGGCGCTGCTGGCCGCCATCATTCCGCCGCTGGCCGGATTCGGGACCTGGCAAAGCTGGATCTACCGGGCGCTGACTTTTCTCATCGTTTCGTGTCCATGTGCGCTGGTGCTGTCGATTCCGCTGAGTTTTTTCGGCGGTATCGGCGGGGCGGCGCGACGGGGGATTCTGGTCAAGGGCGGGAACGACCTCGAACTTCTCGCCCGGATCGGCACTGTTGCCTTTGACAAAACCGGCACCCTGACCCGGGGTGTTTTCAAGGTCGTTGCCATCAACCCCGCCCCGGGCGTCACCGCACATGATTTGCTCGAACTTGCGGCGTTGGCCGAGTCGCAGTCCAATCACCCGATCGCCAGCTCGGTGCTGGCCGCTTACGGTCAACGCGTCGGTGAAGCGCCGCCGGTCCGCGAAATTGCCGGATTGGGGATCGAAGCGGCCAGCTCAAAGGGCGTGATCGCTGCCGGCAATGCCGCGCTGATGCGGAAATTCGGCATCGAAGTCGCCGACGACGCCGGGAGCGCGGTTCACGTCGCCTGCGCCGGCCGCTATTGCGGACGGCTGCTGATCGCCGACGAATTGAAGCCGGGTGTTCGCGAAGCGGTCGAAGCGCTTCGCCAAACAGGGGTTGGCAGGATCGCGATGCTGACCGGCGACAATCCCGCCGCGGCGGCGCTTGCGGCGGAGGCGGCCGGGATCAAACTGGTGCGCGCCGGACTGCTGCCGCAGGATAAGATCATCGAACTTGAACGCCTGATGGCGACCGAAGCGCCGGGGTGCAAAACCGCCTTTGTCGGCGACGGCATCAACGACGCCCCGGTGCTGGCCCGCGCCGACCTCGGGATCGCGATGGGCGGCATCGGCTCGGACGCCGCGATCGAAGCCGCCGATGTGGTGCTGATGACCGACGACCCCGGCAAAATCCCGGAGGCGATCACGGTCGCGCGCAAGACCGGCCGGATCGTCCGTGAGAACATCGCGCTGGCCCTCGGGCTCAAGGGGGCGGTGCTGGTGCTGGCCTTTTTCGGCTTCGCCTCGGCCTGGTTCGCGATTTTCGCCGATGTCGGGGTGGCGCTGCTGGCGGTGGCAAATGCTTTGCGCGCGCTGCGTTGATACTGATTCGAGATCATCGCTTGTTATTTCGATCCGATATGGAAAAAAGTTCGGGCGGAATCTTCCGATTCCGCCCGAAGTTTGCATTGGGCACTTTTTTGCATGACTCACCTCACTTGGTCGGGATGAAGGGCACGGCGTCGGCGATTGAGTTGATGATGTGGGTAGGACGAAAGGCGTACTTGCCGAGGTCGGCAAGTTTGGTTCCGCCGGAAAGCACCAGGATCGTCTCGTAGCCCATCTGGACGCCGCCGAGGATATCGGTGTCCATCGTGTCGCCGATCACGATCGTCTCTTCGGCGGTGAGGCCGATTTCCTTGCGCGCTTCGCGCATCATCACCGGGCTCGGCTTGCCGAGGCTGAATGCCTTGATGCCGGTTGCGGTTTCAAGCATTGCCACCACCGCACCGCAGCCGGGCCGGGTGCCGGTCGCGGTCGGACAGTTGGGGTCGGGATTGGTTGAAATCAGCTTGGCGCCGTTGAGGATCATATTGGTGGCCGCCTCGATCGCTTCCATGTTGAGGGTCCGGCCTTCGCCGACGATCACGTAATCGGGCGAACTGTCAACGATCGCGTAACCGTTGAAGTGGAGCGCCTGCAGCAGGCCGCCTTCGCCGATCACAAAAGCGGTTCCGTCGGGCTTCTGGCGCTTCAGGAAACGGGCGGTCGCCATCGCGCAGTTGAAGACATTCTTTTCGGTGATGCGAAACCCCAGCCGATTCATTTTGATGGTGGTGTCCCGGCAGGTCCGCTGGCTGTTGTTGGTGAAAAAGGTAAAGGGAATTTCCCGGTCCACCAGGCAATTGATGAATTCGCAGGCCCCCGGGATGACCTCGCCGCCCCGGTAGACTACGCCGTCCATGTCGATTAAAAATCCTTTGCTCATGACTTGCCGACCTCCTTTGCTGTTGTTGTCCCTCCGATTTAGCACGAAACATGCCAAGATCTTGAAAGGATATGGTATAATATATTGCAAGATGTTTACTTTGTGTGTTTTGTAAATTAATTTACGATTAATTTATGTTTCCGACGGTCATGATATGTTTTACACTTAACACGCAAACATGAGTTTGATTTTTACGGTAATGTAAATTAGTTCAATCCGTCCGCCGCCCGGCTTGACCCGGGGGCGCCGGCGTGATATATTGCGCAATTGAACTCAATGATGGAGAGTGATAGTGAAGACGATACTTGAGACCGAACGGCTGCGGCTCCGCGAGCTGACCGATCACGATTTTGACGCAGTGGCGGTGATGTTGCGCAATCCGCACGTCATGTATGCATGGGAAAGAATCTTTTCCGACGACGAAATCCGGGGCTGGATCGGGCGGCACGGTGAATTTTACCGCGAATACGGCTACGGCTACCGGCTTGCCGTGGACAAGGCTTCGGGCGAGGCGGTCGGCCAGATCGGGCTGCTGCCGGAGGAAGTTGAGGGGCGCAAACACCTCGGGATCGGCTGGATGCTCGCCGAAGCGCATTGGCATCGGGGCTATGCCGTCGAGGGGGCGCGTGGGT
>JBFWIO010000396.1:0-3151 GCA_050255955.1 Victivallaceae bacterium | reverse complement strand
CTCCGGATCTTTCGCCGGAAACCCCGCAAACGGCCGGTACCCCGGATACGGCACCGGCTTCTTCGACAATATCACCGGCCGCTCCCGACGTACAAAATCCCCCACCACTTGCGAATAATCACCGTATACCAAATCCCCCCAGTTCACAAACACCCGATGCGGCTCCACCACATCCGGCGCCAGCAACACCGCATATAACCCGTCACCAGTCAGATTAAGCCGCCCCCGCCCCCTCAACACCTCCGGAATCGCCTCCAACACCGCCCGGAACCGCAACACGTATCGCGCCTCCGACGGCGTCAGCAACATCCCCCGCAACCCCTCCACATCAAGGCGTTGCCGATACCCCATCGTCACCAGCCGGTCATACCCGGTATAAAGCCGGATTCCCGCCGTCAACCCCGGCCCCGTCAGCAAAAATACAATCGCCGCCACCCGGACGCTCCGTCGCAATATTGGCGCCCGCCAGATTTCATTGAGCGCAATAACGTATACCCCCATCATCGGCACCGCCGCCCAATACAAATGCCGTACACACGGCACCGGGTGATACTGATGGTATGACGCAAGACCGATCACCGCCAGCGTCGCAAAATTGAGGTACTTACTCTCTTTCTGCCGCCAAAGCCGCCAAATTGAGTAGAGGAAAACACCGAAACACACCCACGGAAACACGGTAAAACCGCTGCCGAGCGGAATGAAACTGTCGAAAATCTGCCCCCAGTCGTTGCCGCCGCTACGCTCTCCGGCGAATTGCAGCGGGAAACGGATGCACTGCGTGTAATAATCCTGCCACGCACCGACCGCCGTCAGGTAAATCGCATAGGTCGCCAGCACCGCGCCGGTTCCGGCAAGATAGATTCCGAGTTCGCGAATCGCGCTCAGGAGCGGCGGCCGTTGTACGAAGTACTTGATTCCGAGCGCGATCACGCCTGCTGCCAACAGCACCGCTCCGCATGGCTGGCGGAGTCCGAAAGCGAGTCCCGCCATCACCCCCGCTCCGATCAGGTCGGCGGCGCGGTTGCGGTCAAAGTAACGGCAGAAAAAGAGTCCGGCAAGCAGCATGGTCAGCATCGCCGGGACCGAGCTCCAGGGGTGCATGGTGACGCCGAGTTCGGGAGCGAGTGTCCAGTAGAGGGCGAGGAGAAGCCATTGGAAAGCCGTTGAGAGGTACGGTCGGAACAGGCGGTCGAGCACTACGGCGGCGAGGGCGTAGAAGAGGACGGTTTCGAGTTTGAGGAAAAGGAGTTCGGAGCCGAAAAGGCGGAGTGGCAGTGCCTGGACAAAGGGGATCAGCATGCCGTATTGGCTGAAGGTGTCGCGGAAGAGGGCTTTGCCGTCGGCGATGTCGGCGGCGGCTTTGAACATGATGCCGTCGTGGTGGAAATCGATGCCGAGGGGGGCGAAAGCACCGAACCAGAGGGCGGTCGCGGCGAAGATGAGCGCCGGACGGAGTAGCGGGTATAAGGTTGTCGGGTTGATCTTCAATTGTGGTGCCGTATGATAGATGATTTGTTACCGCGTGCCGCTACGCCGGTACCCCGGTCAAGGGCCGCGCCCTTGCGCAGAGTCAAGAGGGCGCGGAGCCCTCTTGTGGAGTGTGAGGCAACGCCTCACCGTTCCCGCTCCGGGCGAAGCCCCAGCTCAGAGAGGCGGAACGAGAGTTCCGCCGCTGAGCCCGGCCCGAGCTCCGACGCCGACAGGTGTCGGAGCGACCGGCCGCGCCAGCGCCCGCCCCCGATACCCTATCCCAAATTCCCCCCTCCGTGCCTCCGTGCCTCCGTGCGAAACCTTCTCCCGGTATCCACCCCGCTCTGCTTCGCTCGATGTCGTTCGCCGGTCACTTCGTGACACGTCTGCCGACCTCGCTCCCGCAGAGTGGTGCGGGCTCCGCCCGCGTTGGGGGGAGCGCTTCGCTTAGCTTCGCTCGCGTGGATCGCGAGCGACCAGGGGTGTTCGCCCCCTGGACTGCGACCCCGTACGACGGGGGGCGGGATTGGCGCTTCGCGCTTTTTTCTTTTTTTTGAGCCTGCGGCGCTTTTTTTTATTTTTTCCGTTTGGCGCGCTGGCGGTCAAAAAACGACCCCCGCTCATCCCCGGTCCTTCGCTTCTTCAACACCTCAATTTGCTCGCGCCGCTCCGCCAACCCCCGGTTAACCTCAATCTCACGCCCGTCCGACGCCTTGCCCGTATAATACATCGCCGCCCCCATCGTCATCGGCAACGGTATGTAATCCTGTACCTGCTGCAAATTCCACCGCGACTTCGCCAGAAATTCATCCACCTTCTTCATATTCCCCGCCGTACACCCCGGAAAATTCGAGATGAACAACGGAATCAAATACTGCTCCTTGCCACAACGCCGCGACTCCTCCTCAAACACATCCTTGATCCGGTAAAATTCCTCCGCCGGATTCTTCCGCATCAACTTCAATACCTCGTCATCCAAATGCTCCGGCGCCACCTTGAGATGCCCCGATACATGATGTTGCACAATCTCCCGAAATAACTCCGGCTGACGCAACGCCAAATCCAGCCGAATCCCGGAGTTGATATACAAATGCTTCACCTTCGGCAACTTCCGGGCCTTGCGCAAGAGCTCCACCAAACGCTTGCCGTCACACGAATAATGCGGACAGATCTTTGGAAAAAGACAACTCGAACGCTTGCACTTGGCACAAAACTCCGTCTCGGTCTCACTGCCGTAAATATTCCCCGCCGCCCCGCCGATGTCGCTTACCGTGCCCTTGAAAAACGGCTTCTCCGCCAAACGCCCGATCTCCCGCAAAATCGAATCCTCCGAGCGACTCATCACCTGACGCCCCTGATGCGCCACCAGTCCGCAAAAAGCACACCCCCCCGGACACCCGCGGATCGCCGGAATCGAGTCGCGGATCGTCTCATACGCCGGAATCCGCCCCTTGCACGACGGATGCGGCCGCCCCGCGTATTCAAGATCGTGGACGTGATCCAGCTCCTGACAACTCAGCGGCGCCGGCGGCGGCTCAATCACCAGCAGCCGCTCGCCGTAGCGCTGAACCAGCGTCTTGCCGGCAAAGGGATTCATCTCGGCTTCAATCAGCTTGGTCGAAGTCATCAGCGCGTCAGGATCGGCCAAATGCGCTTCATAAGACGGGAGTTCCAGCGTGTT
>JBFWIO010000395.1:0-3157 GCA_050255955.1 Victivallaceae bacterium | reverse complement strand
TCGGCGCTGCCGATCTACCGGCTCCGCAGCCGGATTTTTTTCCAGTACTGGAGCGACGCCGGAGGCGAGGAGGGGGGGACTCAGTTGATCAACACCGGCAAAGTCGCAGTATTTCCCGAAGTCGATCCCGGCTGCGGCTACTTCTTCACCTCGGACAATGTCGCTTATGTCTGCATGCAGGCATTTGCCGAAGCCAATGGAGTGCCGATTACAGAGCGGGCGGTGATGCTCTCGGCGGACGGCAAGAGCCTGATTATGCCGTGGGAAATGCGTTTCCCCACCATCGCGGTGGACTGGAAGGAGATCGGCCGGGTCGCCTTTTATGAATGCGTCGGCCGGATCAAGGACCCTTTTCACAAGCCGCGCCGGATTTATCTCGCCGGCACACTGTCCCGGCCCGACCCGCGAACCCCGGCCGATTATGCGAATCTTCAAACTGAATAACCCATAGGAGACGACAATGACAAAACGAATTCTGACCTGCTTGTTAACCGCGTCAATGGCCGCATTGGAGGCGGCGAATATGCTCAATCCCCAAGTTGTCGAAAAGGCGGTCACGATGCGGCCCCGTGAAATCACGGTCAGCGTGATCGGGGCCGACCTCCCGGCGCTGCCGGCGGACGGCAAACCCGCCGTCGAAGCGCTGATCGCTTACTGGCAAAAGGAGATCGAGCCGGAACTCCCCAAAAAGCCGGACCTGATCGTGCTCCCGGAAATCTGCGACGTCTTCTCAGGATTGCGCGGCGACGCCAAAAAAGCGTGGCTGGCCGAGCGCGGCGACCGCTTCCTCAAGTATCTTCGGGAGCTCGCCCGCAAACAGCATTGCTACATCGCCTATCCGACCTACCGTGACCTGCCCGGCGGCAAGTACGCCAACTGCACCATTTTCATCGACCGCGAGGGCGACGTCGCCGGCATCTACGACAAAAACTATCCCACCGTCGGCGACATCGACTTCGGCGCGGTTCCCGGCCGCGACGCGACGATCGTCAAAACCGACTTCGGGACAGTCGGCTTCGTGATCTGTTTTGACCTCAACTTCTGGGAATTCCTCGACCGCTACGCGGCGCAGAAGCCCAATGTGATGATCTTCAGCAGCTACTACCACGGCGGCTTCATGCAGAGCGTCTGGGCCTACCGCTGCCGGGCCTACTTCATCGGCGCGGCGATCGGCCGGCTGGAATCGACAGTGGTCAACCCGGTCGGCGAAAAAGTGAAGAATTCAACTTGTTACTTCAACAATTTCACCACCACGATCAACACCAACTGCCGGGTGGTTCACCTCGACGAAAACTGGGGGAAACTGCGCGCCGTCACCGATAAATACGGCGCCAAAGTCGAAGTCCGCGATCCCGGCAACGTCGGCGCGGTGCTGCTGACCAGCCTCGACCCCGCGCTGCCGATCGACGACGTCATCAAAGAATTCAAGATCGAACTCTGGGACGATTATTATGCACGAAGCACCGGCGCCCGCAATGCGGCGCTGGGGCAGGATTCCAAATAAAGGCTTTTGATCATGAAAAAAACGGTATTTACTTTTTTGGCTTTGGTTTCTTTCGCCGCCACTTTGGCGGCCGACGCCACCGGGATTCTCGCCAACGGCTCGTGGCGCAAGGCGCTGCGGCCGGAACACCCGCGTCTCTTCCTCTCCGCCGCCGACCTTCCCGCACTCCGCGAACGGATCAAAACGGTCAACAAAGCCGACTTCGAGCGGCTCAAAAAAGAGGTTGACGCCCTCCCCGCCGACGCCCCCTTCCTGCCCGACGCTTCGCTCTACAAAGTTGAAGCCGACGGCACCATCAAGCCGAACCGTCCCGGCTTCCAGGGCGCGAAGCTCTGCAAATACGACGGCGGCACCCAGGCGGCGCAGTGCGCTTTGGCGTATTTGATGACCGGTGACAAAGTTTATCTCGAAAAAACCAAAAGCTATCTCAAGCTCCATGCCAAAATCCTCGACTGGACCGCCAAAGGCAACGTCTGGATGGATTTGCTCGGCAACACCCGGATCAACGCGCTCGCCGCTTACGACTGGATCTACAACGATCTCACCCCCGCCGAACGCAAGGAATTGATTACTCCGATCATCGATTATATCGAAAAAAGCCAGCCCGAGGGCGGCTACAAATTCCGCCGCACCCTCGGCGGCGCCACCGACGGCAACTACGGCGAACGCGCGCTCGAATTCTTCGCCGGCGTAGTCGAAGCGGGCAATCCCGGCGCCGATCCCCGCGCCGAAGCGATGCTGGAGCGCGGCACCCGGCTCTTTGTCGAAATGATGGATCACCGCGAAAAGATCTCCGACGGCTCGGGGCTGTTGTCGGCAGTGACCGTCGGCTACACCTTTGGCGCATATCCTTATTCAAGCTTCAACTTCATCCGGGCGTGGAAATCGGCTTTCGGCGAAGACGTCTCCGGCAACTGGGTCCAGATGAGCGACTATCCCAACTGGTTCGACTGGTCGGCGATCAGAATCACGCCGGACGGCAAGTTCCTCTACTACGGCATCGGCGACCTTGAGCACAAGGACAACCTGATGGGACTAAGCGACCTCTACACCCACTTCGCCCAGTCGGTTCATTTCTACGGCAAAGCCTATCCGGCCAAGGCGGCGCGCGCCTACGCATTGCTCCAGCGTTTCCCGGAAAAAAGCCGGGTGATCCGGACGATGTACCCCTTTGTCCCCTTCCTGATCGAGAATTTCGATCCGGCCGAAGTGGTCAAGGCGGACCCGGCCAAGACCCCGGAATTGCCGTACTTTTACGCGCCGAGCTTCGGTTTGCTCTTCATGCGCTCGGGCAAGGCCGACAGTGACACTTTCGCGAGCTTCCGCTTCGGCGCGCTCAACGGCAACCACCAGCACTACGATGAGCTGAGCTTCATCATCTACAAGTATGGCTTCCTCGCGCTCGACTCCGGCAGCCGGACCGAGAGCGACCACCACCACGGCTTCGCGCCCCAGAGCGTGGCCCACAACACCATTCTGATTCACCAGCCCAACGAAGAATTGCCGCCGTTCTGGAAAGCCTGGAGCTACAAGCCCGACCCCTCCGGCAAAGTCTATTACAACCACGGCGGCCAGAGCTACAACACCCTCGCCCGCCCGGTCGCGCTCCAGAGCAACGGCCGCTTCATCTATTAAGAAGGCGACGCCACCTAG
>JBFWIO010000394.1:0-3164 GCA_050255955.1 Victivallaceae bacterium | reverse complement strand
GTTGCGCCGCAAATAAAGCTCAAGCTCGGCCGGCGCCGCATAAGCGAGCAGAATCCGGGTCGTCACCAGCTCGCATCCCGAGCGCTCCTGCTCGGCGTTGCGGATATCCACCACCACCGGCGAATCGCCCTGGTTTCGCAGCAGCACCTTGCGCCGCCCGTTGAAGAGCGTGGTCAACACCAGCGACTCCCCGCCCTCGCGCGCAAGTTCGGCCAGATGGGGAGCCATCACCAAATTAAGCCGCCCCGCGATCATCGCAGCACGGCTCATCCCGAAGCACTTCCCGCCGGGCACATAAAGCCGCCCCTGGGCGCGATCGATATACCCTACCAACTCCATGGTTTTCAAAATATTGCGCGCCGTGGTCGGCTGAATGTCCAGTGCCGCGGCGATCTCCGAAAGGCCCACTCCGGGCCGGATCATCGACTCCTCGACCACAAAATCCAGCGCGGCCAGCGCCTTGATCACCGATCGCACTGTACCTGAATCTTCTTTTGTCACACCATACCCCGCTTTAAAATCATTTTTATTTTTTATACTATACCACGCCAAGGGGGAAAAACAACAGGAACGACCCCGAAGAGGATCGGCCTATGGACGACTTGGACAGATTGGACAGATTGGACAGATTGGACAAAGGGAGGATCGCGTGTCCTTACAGAATTTTCTTTTTCGTCTGTTTGCGGCAGAAGCGGTTGAGAGCGTTCATGAAGTCGATACGCTGCCGTTCCGAAAAGGGGGCGGGACCGCCGGTGATTTCGCCGGACACCCGGAGTTCGTCGAGGAGGTCGCGCATGGCGAGCGCGTGCTTGATATTGACGGGGAGAAGGAATTCGCCTTTGGGGGTGAGGACTTCGGCGCCTTTGGCAATGGCCCGGTCGGCGAGCTTGATATCGGCGGTGACAACGAGGTCGCCGGGGGCGGCGCATTCGACGATCAGGTCGTCGGCGCCGTCAAAAGCGCCGCCCGCGCCGAGGGCTTTGAGAAAAGCCGATTCCGGAAGACGCGGCGCGCGGGCGGCGATGAAGTGAGTTTCGATTTTCTCACGTTCCGCGGTTTTGAGCAAAGCCTCCTTGAGCGGGCGCGGCATGGCGTCGCAGTCAACCAGAATTTTCATCGGGCCGCCGCCTCGGGTTGCCGGCGGAGATAGTCGAGGAGATCGGCGGCGTTGGTGTCGGGGTGGACTTTCTCCATCACTTTCTCGATCCGGCCCGCCTCGTCGATCACAAAGGTGGTGCGGACCACCCCCATTGAGACTTTGCCGTAGAGTTTTTTCTCCTGCCAGACGCCGTAGGCCTGAATGGTCTCAAGCTCGGGATCGGAGAGCAGCCGGAACGGCAGACGGTGTTCGCCGGCAAAGCCGAGGTGGGATGCCACGCTGTCGCGGCTGATTCCGAGCACCGTGACCCCGAGCGCCTCAAACTCGGGCAAAGCCGCGGCGAAAGCGCACGCCTGACGGGTACACCCCGGCGTGTGGTCTTTTGGGTAAAAGTAGAGTACGACCTTTTGCCCTCTGAAGTCGGCGAGCGATACCGGCCGGCCATGCTGGTCGGCCAGCGTGAAATCAGGTGCGGGAGTTCCGATTTTCATGATGTTTCCTCCTCTTTTTCCCGACCTTTCCCCCTCCCCCCGCAACAGTAATTCCGTGCGGGACGATACTAATATAACCGCCTTGCCGCCATTGTCAACTGGAAAATCGGCGACTTTTTTTGAAATAGCAGGCTTTTCAGGCGCCCGAAAAGAATTTTTCGAAATCGCCCCGGAATAAAGAATTGATAAAAATATTGACAATCTGTTTTTATAAAAAAATCGACAAAAAAGGTATTATTATAATACAAAAAAACAATATACAGCAATTTTTTATTTTTTTTCGGTAAGAAAAAATTTTTTTATCTGCTATTATATAGGAAAGACAAAATTAAAATCACAACTTCGAGAAAACAAATGCCAGCAGAATCAGCCATCTCAGAATCACAAAAAACCAAAAAGGTAGCGTATCTGATCGAGCTTGCCATGGTCAAACACGGCACCGAGAAACTCACCGAGCGCCTGGCAACTTTTGCCGAAAAATACCGCCGGGTGATCGCATCGGGACACCTTGTTTCGCTCACCGACAACGCGATGGGGAAGCTCGCTTTTCAGGGCCACGAAGCGATCCGTGAACTCAAGCTCGAAGTGCCGGAGCGCCGGGTGATGATCCACCTCAATACCTTTCACACCCCCGCCGATCTGTGCCACATTCTCGACAGCTGCGGCGAGCTCGGAGTGCGTGAACTCCTGATCATCTCCGGCGACGGCTCGATCCGGTTGCCCAAACTGCGCCCGGCCGACCTCGGCGTCGGCGGCGAGGCGGTCACCTCGGTCGAGCTGGTGAGTTATCTCAAAAAGGAGTTCGGCGATTATTTCCGGCTCGGCGTCGCCTTTAACCAGTACGAACCCGAAGAGCACGAGCACGCCAAACTCCGGCGCAAGCTCGACGCCGGGGCCGACTTCGTGATCACCCAGCCGGTGGTCGAGCCCTCGGCGACGATCGACCGGCTCCACCGGACCTTGCCGGTGCCGCTCCACCTTGAGGCCTGGATGTCGCCAAAAATCGAACTCCTCGGCGAGTGCATCGGCTACCAATTCCCCGCCGACACCGCTTTTGACCCGGTCGCAGCACTGCGGCGGCTCGAAGCGCACTACGCCGGACGGAGTTTTTACCTCGCACTGCTCAATTTTGCCAAACAATTTGACTTGGTGGTTCATCCATGAAAATCATCGTCTGCATCAAACAGGTCCCGGCGGCGACTTCGGTCAAAATCGACCCGGTGACGTCGCAACTGATCCGCGAAGGAGTCGAGAGCGTAATCAACCCCTTTGACTATCACGCCCTCGAAGCGGCGCTGCAACTCCGTGAAACGGCAGGCGGCGAAGTCATCGCCCTCTCGATGGGCCCGCCCAAAGCCGAAACCGCGCTCCGCGAAGCACTCGCCTTTGGCGTCGATCGCGCGGTGCTGCTGTCCGTCCGCGCCTTTGCCGGTTCGGACACCTGGTCCTCCGCCTTCTTCCTCGCGCTGGCGGTCGTGTATCTCGGCGGGGCGGTGCTCTGCCTCTGCGGGATGCTGGCCTTCGTCGGCGTCGCCGCCCTTGTCGGCCCCCTGCGCGCCGCCCGGCTGTACTTG
>JBFWIO010000393.1:0-3217 GCA_050255955.1 Victivallaceae bacterium | reverse complement strand
GTCCCGCGCCAAGCCATACTGCTCGTCGAGAATCGTCCAATCGTGCGCCTTGACCACTTCGGTCACCGCGTCGATCACCTCGACATGCGGCACCGGCTTCCAGCTCGGCGTCGACGCCGGCGTCGGCACCAAAGCGATCTCGTCCCGGCCGACAAACTTCCCGTCACACATCATGAGTCCCATAGGTCACCTTCCTTTCCTGATATGCCATGTTTTGCATCTGTCTTTGTACGGACATTCCGCGCAAGCGAACGAAGTTTCGCTCGGCAGGAACACTCCCTTGCTGATTGCATCCTGCGCCTTGACCGCCAACACCTCGAACCGTTTGAAGTCATCGACTCCACGCGAGGTGTAGTGCGATTCACTCACCGGACTCTTGGTCTTGGTCACCACATCGAAGCGGAAGAGCGGAGTCGCTTCATTGAGCTTGTCGTAGGCATACGAGAAGACCGTAGCCTGCAAGTCGCGGTCGGCTTTCGCTGCCGGCCAGCGAGCAGCCGAAGTCTTCCAATCGACGATGCAGGCATCGCGCCCGTCCTGAACCACCAGATCGAATTCGCCGATCAATGGTTTGTCCAGACCGGGCACTTCGACCTTGAAGGCCTGGGCGACTCCTTTGATGGTGTAATAATCCGACCAGGAGGCCAGCGCCACGTCGAGCATCCGCCCGGCAAGGTCAAGCATCGAGTCGAAGTTTTCGCCTTCCTTGTAGAGCAGGTTCGGCGTCGCTTCGACTTCGAGCGTAAAGATCTCGGCGAACTGCTCGACGATCTCTTCCCGGGTGAACGAGCTTCCCATCAAGCACTCCCACGCCTGCGCCGTCAGCGCGGCGTGAAAGGCCCGACCGAATGGGAAACAGGCCGAAGTCCTCTCGACCTCGGCCCGTTCCACATAGCGGAAGAAGTATTGTGCCTGACAGATGTTCAAATACGTATTTAGTGCGGAGAAGCTCCAGTGGGGCTCCTGCCGGAGTTCATCGATCGTCGCCATCACGCAGCCCTCCCGCTGAATTCCTTGATCAGCTCCGAACACTGCCGCCGGGTCAGACTCCGGACGTCGGTCAACTGAAAACGACCGGCCAGCTGCTGGGGGGCAACGCCGTGCTGACGGGCGAGATCAAGGAGATAGGTCAGCTGCTTCGGACTCGCCGGATTTGCTTCGGGAGCCTCTTGTGAGCTACCCCTCAGGGGAGCCGAAAATGGCCGAGTTTTCGCGGAAAATCCCCTGGCTGCACAGGGAGTTTTTTCACTCAATTCGGCTTCGACCGAATTCCGCACCAAATCGAAAGTGGCGTGAATCCGGCTCTGAAGCTCCGGCTGCGACAAGCCGTCCGGGAGTTCGACTTCGATGCTGGCGTGATAGCTCTGGCTCGAATATTCGCCCTCGGCCGGAACCTTCTTACTGTAACTGGCATTGAGTTTCAACATGATTTCTTTTCTCCATAAATGCGAAGAGCCGAAGGCACGATGCCTCCGGCTCTTCCGGTTGTTTTCTTTCGATCAAGGCGAGCAAAGCCGCCGCGACACCCCGAGGCCGACGGTCGGCCTCAGATTGCCATTTTGATCCGTTCGATTGCGCGCTTGGCTTGAATGAACTCGCGTTCCTTCTGTTTCTGCTGCAAAGCGGCTTCCTTGATCTTGCGGACCAGTACCGTCGAGTCTTCGCAGAGCGATTTGAGTTTGAACCGCAGCTCTTCGACGTTCGCATTGAGCTCGTCGAAGGCGCTGACGGCTTCCGTTTCCGGTTTTTTGGTTTCCTGTTCCATGGTTGTTTCCTCCTTGTTGGGTTGATTGGTTTGGGCGGGTTGAGTGGAAGACGGCACTGTCGCCGGGCGATTCAAGCGGAGCGGCATCGCGATGAAGCGGCCGGCATCGCCCTCGGCGATGACCGGCATCATGCCGTCCGAATGCGCCCGGAACGAATGGTATCCTTGCTGGAGCATTCGAAGCAGGGTATACTTGTTGAGAGAGAGCACCGCCCGCGGACGGACGCCGGTGAACTCGGCGTCGACCTTGAGCTCCATGCCGGGAAAGTCCATCGGGATCACCACGACGCCCTGCGGCGTGACGTTGAACTCGATTCCGTGGTAAGGCGGATGGTCCGGTACGGATTTGAGGAAGGCGGTCAGGGGCTCGGTTTCCCGGAGCGTGATCCGGTAATCCAATGCTTTGTCCTCTGGGATGACCTGTTTCCAGTTGGGATAGTTGCCGAGACTCCGTCCGATCCAGCTGAAACTACCGATTTCGAGCTTAAAGCAGTTGACCCAGCACCAGAGTCTGCCCGGTCCCTGGGGCGCGGCGGCCAGCAGGGCGTGGGGGAACGGCAGCGTCAGGTTCGCTTTAAGGTTCCAGCCCACAGGCAGATGAAGCAACTGCCGGCCATCGGTGACCGCAATCCCGTCCGCCGAGAGGTTGATCCCCTGAAGCGTCCGTCGGACCTCGAATCGATCCACCACCGGCGCGGCCAGAGCCAGCAGTCCGGCAAAGTTCTGCGGCAAGTCAACAGACTCCGCATCGGCAGGAACCACCGCAACCTCCGGCCAAGCGAACTTGACGCCCTCAAGCTCCAGCGTCCCCTTGGCGGTCCGGACCATCTCCCGGAGTGCCTTGTACTCGACCGCAAAATCCACGTTTCCCTCGGCCTCGGCCACCAGTCGAAGCGCAATCACCTCGCTCCCGTCCGTCGCCATTGCAGTTACTGTGTCTCCGCAGCCGAGAAAGCGTACCTGCCGGAGTACTGCCTCCGGCGAAGTCTGCGAGACCACCTTGCCCAGCACCCTCAGAGCTTCCGTCAACACCTTCTTTTCGATCTTCATACGACCTCCATTGGTTAAAAAGGACAGCCCCGGCGGTCAACGCGACAGTCGGGGCTGTATTACGAGAAAAATTCTTTCTATTCCAATCAGGTAATATATCGGTGATTATTTTTGAAGTACACGTTGGGTGTTGATTATTTATTGATCATTTGGATATCAAGAGAGTTATTATTACGAATTGATCGTTAATTAAGGTTAATTGGGAAAAATAAAAATAAGAAAGTTGATTTTTTTGCCGGAAGCGCCATTAAGACCGTCCAAACCGGAGTTTCCACTCCTCGAGCGCGCAGTAGAGCATTGGCACCACTTTCATGGTGATGAGTTCAAAGAACATCCCGCCGAAGATCGGAATCGCCATCGGAATCATCAGTTCCGACCCCTTGCCGGTCACCGTCAGCACCG
>JBFWIO010000392.1:0-3220 GCA_050255955.1 Victivallaceae bacterium | reverse complement strand
GCCCGTCCGGAAGTTCCGGACGGGCTTTTTTTTGTGTGGAAGCTTTTCAGCGCAGCGGCAGCCACTTGAGGATGCGCTGGATGTGCTCGTCCCAGAACTCCCAGGTGTGGGCGCCGGGGCATTCGCTGTATTGATATGAGTATGCGCCGAGTTTCTCGATGTGGTCGCGGAACTTGAGGTTGTCCTGGTAGAGGAAATCCTCGGTGCCGCAGCACTGGAAGAGTTTCGGGCGTTGTTTTTTCGGCAGTTTGGCGGTGGCGGCGGCGAGATCGAAGAGGTTTTCTTCCGCCGGGGCCTGATCGACCGGTCCGAAATACCAGTCGGCTTCGGCGGCGGTTTCCGGTTGCGAACGCATCCGTGTCAGGAAGAAATTGATGTCGGTCACCGCCGACAGCGCGGCGGCGGCGGCGAAGCGGTCGGGACGGCGGAGCCCGAGCTTCAACGCGCCGTACCCGCCCATCGAGAGTCCGGCGGCAAAGGTGTCCTCGCGTTTCGCGCTGACCGGGAAGAAGTCGCAGACCAGCTGCGGCAGCTCCTCGGAGAGGAAAGTCCAGTATTTGCCGCCCGCTTTCATATCGGTGTAGAACGAGCGTCCGCCGTCGGGCATCACAATAACCAGATTGTAAGCTGCGGCGTAGCGCTCAATCGAAGTCCGGCGCTGCCAGATGGTGTAGTCGTCACTGAGGCCGTGGAGCAAATAGAGCACGGGGTAGATGCTTTTGCCGCCCTGCGAGGTCATGCCGATCTGCCGTCGCGCCTGCTGGGGAATGATCACATTGATGCCGCAGCACTTGCCGAGGGCATCCGAAAAAAAGTTGCAGTGAATCAAGGCCATGATGGATTCCTTCAAATTCTTTTGAGGTTTTCGATACTATAGCATCAAAACCGTTGCGATGCACGTTTCCGGGGGGCGAAAACTCCACTTTTTCCGGTTTTGATGAGGGCATCCGATCCTTGAAAAAAAGGGTTTGCGGCAGTACATTATAACTCCACTTTTGTTATTGATCCGGGAATATGTCATGAAACCAAATTTTGCGCAACGCTTGCAAGCGCCGACGCTTCAGATGGCGGCGCTGGCGACGACACATTTTGTCGTTGACCTGATCGGCGGGATCCTGCCCGGGATTCTGCCGGTGGCGCTGACGCATTTCAATATTTCGCTCGGCATCGGGGTGGTGGTGCTGACCTGCGTCAGCATCGGAAGCAATCTCTTGCAGATTCCGGCGGCGCAGTTTGACAAACTTCATAGCGGACCGCGGATGCTTTTTCTCGGACTGGCGATGGCGAGTCTGATCGGTCTGCTCGGCTTTTTGCCGACGGAGTCGCCGACGCTGCCGCTCTGCGGTCTGATGCTGGTGGTGGGGATCGGGATTGCGATCGTTCATCCCTTTGGCCTGCGCGGTGTTCAGAGTATCGAGCGGATCGCCCATACGGTGACCACGCCGACCTTTATGGTAGGGGGCTTTCTCGGCTACGCCGCCGGGCCTTTTGTCGGGGCGATGCTGGTCGAGGGGTTCGGTCTCAAGGGGTTGTTGCTGCTGCTGATCCCGATCGCGCTTCTCGTCGCAGTGCTGCGGATCGGGAAAATCCGGCTCGCGGTCGAGAGCGGAGTGAAAAGTGTTGCGGCGACGCTGGCGGAGGATCGCAGCCGCTGGAGTTTCCGTCACCTTTTCTTTATCGCTCTTTTCCTCAATTCGGGGTCGACGATCATTCAGGCGCTGTTGCCAAGCTATCTTCATGCGGCCGGGTTTTCGTTGTCGTTCGGAGGGGTGAGCGCGATGCTTTTCGGGATCGGTTCGGCGGGGGGATCGCTGGCGATCGGCCTCTTGACCAAGCGGTTTCGTCCATCGCGGTTTGTGATTGGCGGACTGGCGCTGGGGATTCCGACGGTTATTGCCTATTTGCTGTTGTCTTCGTCGCGTTCGGCATGCGTTCTGATGTTTCTTGCCGGATTGTTTGCAAGTTCGAGTTTCCCTCTGATCGTGGCGATGGCGCGGAGCGCGGCGAACGGGCCGGCGCTGGGGACGCGGATGGGGGTGATTGTCGGCGGCACCTGGGGGGTGGCGGGGTTGTTTCTCTTGCTGACCGGACAGGTGGCGTCGCGGATCGGGATTGCGCCGGTGATGAATCTGGCGTGGATATTTTATGTGATCGCGCTGGTGGCGGCGCTTTGGCGGAAGCCGCAAAAAGGGGTGAAAATTTGATGGTCGCGGGTGGTAATCCGGCGACTGCTACTGTATTTTATGGAAGAAAAAGAAGCGGAGTGATCGCATGAATTTGTTATTGATCGGAGACATTGTCGGCAGCGGCGGGCGGGCGGCGGTGAAAGCGCTGGTGCCGGAGCTGAGGCGTGAGTACAATGTGCAATTTGTGGTTGCAAATGCGGAGAATTGCGCTGCCGGGAACGGGATGACGACGCGTTGTCTAAAGGACATGGCGGAGGTGGTTGATGTTTTTACCGGCGGGGATCATATTTGGGATCAGAAGGGGTTTGACGCCGAGATCAAGATGTTGGACAATGTGATTCGTCCGGCGAATTTTGCGAGTTGCCAGCCGGGGAGGGGGTACGGGGTTTTTCGCAATCCGGGTGGCGGCGAGGTGGCGGTGATCAGTTTGATCGGCAAGGTTTTCATGCGGGAGAGTGCGTACTGTCCGTTTGAGACGGTGGAGCGGATTTTGCGGGAGTTGCCGGCGTCGGTGAAGAATATATTTGTGGATTTTCATGCCGAGGCGACGAGCGAGAAGCTGGCGATGGGGTATTTTTTGGAGGGGAAAGTGACGGCGGTGCTGGGGTCGCATACGCATGTGGCGACGGCTGATGCGCGGGTATTGCCGGGGGGGACGGCGGTGCAGACGGATGTGGGGAGGGTGGGGGCGTCGCGGTCGGTGCTGGGGCGTGAAGTGGCGGATGTGTTGTACAAGTTTACGACCGGGATGCCGGGGCGTTTGGCGGTGGTGGAGGAGGGGCTGATCCGGCTTGACGGGACGGTGGTGGATTATGACTACCAGACCGGGCGGGCGCGGAAGATCACCCCGATCACCCGCGAACTGACGGTCTGAAAAAAATAAAAAAAAGCGCCGCAGGCTCAAAAAAAAGCGCGAAGCGCTTATTCCGCCCTCCGTCGTACGGAGTCGCAGTCCAGCGCGCGAAAAGCGCTGGTCGCTCCGGCTCCACCGGAGCGAAGCTAAGCGAAGCGCTCCCCCCGAGGTCGGCGGAGCC
>JBFWIO010000391.1:0-3224 GCA_050255955.1 Victivallaceae bacterium | reverse complement strand
CGCTCTTCCGATCTGTGGCCGGCGACCTCTGGGGTCTGCGGATTTCGTTTCTGCTGGTCCCGTTCTGTTTTGCCGTGCTGGTGATCTTGATGTTGCTCGAAAAGTTGATATATGATCGCAAAAAGGAAGCCCTATCGTGATTATCCGCAATACCAACCAGATCAAAGTCTTCAACACCCACGTCGTGCGGGGCGCGCTGACGCCGCGTACTCCGCAGACGATCGGACGGATCGTCCGCTCCACCCACCTCAGCGTCCCGACCGTCAGCCGGATTGTCGATGAAATGGTCGAATCGCGCGAACTCTTGATTTATCCCGAGGAGGTGATCACCGGCGGCCGCCGGGCGCGCCAGTACGTACTCAACGCCGACTTCGCCTATACCCTCTGCATCTACTTTGACCGCAAAGTAATCTGGACCGAGCTCACCAATGTGATCGGCGACGTGATCGACCGCAGTGAAGTGGCGGTCGAAGAGCTTTCGCACGTCGGCGAAATCGACCGTATCGTCGCCGGTTACGCGGCGAGACATCCGGCGCTGAAAGCGGTCTCGATCGGCGTCCCCGCCTGGGTTGACCGCGACCAGCTCAAGGCGATCAAAGCATATCCGAGCTTCACCAACGTCAACTTCCGCGAGCTGATTCAGCAAAAGTACCACCTCCCCTGCCACGTCACCAACGACTTGAAAGCGATCGTCCGCGGGTATTACAACACCCACTTCGCGGGGCAAAAAACCAGTCTCTGCTGCTTTCATCTTTCCTCAAGCGGACCGGGCACCGGGCTCATCGTTGACGGCAAACTGCTGCCCGGCTTTGCCGGCTTTGCCGGGGAGGTGGGCTACCTCCCGGTGGGCTCGACCACCCTTCACCAGGCGCTCGGCCCCGAAAGCGACGAAAAAAGCCGGGTTCGCGCGGCGGCGGCGGCGGTGGCGGCGCTGATTACCCTGATCAACCCGCAGTACTTTCTCTTCTGCACCCACGGTAAACGGCTTGGTTCTGTCAAAAAAGTGATCGACCTCTGCCGCGAAAAGCTTCCGGCGGAAGCGCTGCCGCAATTCATCGAGAGCGAGGAATACCACCTTTATTACCTCAAGGGCCTGCGCCAGATCGGCCGCGACATGATCTTCGGACCGGTGGTTTGAGTTTTCTTTTTTCTTTGGGCCGCACCGGAAAATCCGATGCGGCCTTTCGCTTTCACCCCGGCGAAGTTTTTTGGAAAAAATCATTTCAATGATTTGTATTCCGGATGTTCGGTGCTAGGTTACATCCTTGAAAACATGCTGACCGTGTCAATCCACCAACATAGGAGTCTGGAATCATGCGGAAATCCCGGTTGTTTTCGGCGGCGTTCGCCCTGTGCGCCGCACTCGCGCTCAACGGCGCGGGGATCAAGATCGACATCGACGGACGCGATGAGGGGATCGCCTTCAAGGATGTGACCGCCGCCGGAACCAACTTGAGAGTGGATAGCGCGAGCTGGGCTCCCGAAGCGATCCGCGGCCAATACCTGATTTTCGGCTCCAAATCGCTGTCGCCGGATTTTGAAAATTACCAGCTTTCGTTCGTTCCGGAAAAGAGCGGCACCGTCAAATTTTTCGTTCGCGGCGCATTCAGTCCGGACAAGAGCAAAGTTGAATGGGCCCGCTACCGCAACCTCAAATTGACCGGAGCCCCCCTCCTCAACGCCGACTTCGCCGAAATGAACGGCAAAATCGCCAAAAACTGGAGCGGCAAGCCGGAGAACTTCCTTGAAGCCAAAGACGGCATCATCAACGCCGCCCACGACTTCGGCTCGATCCAGCAGATCACGGTCAAGGCCGGGGAAAAAGTCACACTGAACTTCCAAAGCGCCGCCGGCAAAATCACCGCGCCGCCGACCGGCGCCGCCACCTCGGCCTCCGCTTCCTCAAGCGGCGTCCGGATCGCCGCCAAAGAGGAAAAAGACCCGACTTACTACCGGCTTTATCAGGACGACGTCAAACTACTCCCCCTCGCCGACAAGGGCATTGAGGGCAAAATCATCAAGAACCGCGAACCCGAACTCAAAGTGCTCCGTCCGCAGCCGGTCACGCAATTCCCGGCGGGCAATTTGACCAAAACGAACAAGCTCGCCGCCGATCTCAAAATCCCGCTGGAACTCCTCGAAAGCGCCGGCGTTTCCCGCGACGCGGTGATCCGCTGCGGGATCCCTTTCGCCGCCGGCACCCTCTTCAACGTGCCCGCCACGTTGACGGTAATCGCCCCCGACGGCAAGGCGGTCCCGGCCCAGTTCGCCGCAATCGGCTTCTGGCCGGACGGCTCGATCAAGTGGGCGCTGGTTCAGTTCACCGCCAGGCTCAAAGCTGGCGAAAAAGCAACCTACACGGTGGAGAACCGCCCCGGAACCGCCGCCGCCTACCCCGCCAAACTCACGATCGCCGAGGACGCCGACCGAATCAAAGTCGATACCGGTGCGCTTCAGGCGGTGATCGACAAAAACAAGTTCAACCTCCTCTCCAGTGTCACCGTCAACGGCCGCAAAGTCGGCTCCTTCGCCCCGGAAGGCGTGGGCTTCATCGATGAAAAAGGCGTCCCCTTTTACGCCGCCGGAACCAAGCCCGACCAGATCGCCTGGGAAGAAAAAGGCAACGGCGTCGCCACTTTCAAAGTCAGCGGTTCCTACGCCGATGCCGCGGGCAAAAAGCTCCTCGGCTACGTCACGCGCCTCCGCTTCCGCGCCGGCAGTCCGACTGTCGAAGTAATCCACACCCATATCGACAACAATCTCGAAACTGAATTCACCGACATCACCTCGCTCGGCGCCCGCTTCAACCCGGCCGCGAAACCCGCCAAGGCGGCGCTGCTCGACAAAAACGGCAAAGCGCTGACGACCGGCGTCCCGCTCCGGGCGATGCAACAGGACGACCTCACGCTCGAAATCGGCGGCAAAACCTCGCAATCTGCGATGTCGGGAACCCTCGAACTGGTCGGCGCCGACGGCAAATCGATCAATTTCTCAATCCGCGACGCCGCGCTCAGGTACCCCAAGGGCTATCAGGTTGACGCCGACGGTGTCAACATCGAGCTGCTGCCCAAACTTCCCGGCCCCGATTTCGGCTCCAAACTTCCGCATTACCTCCAGTTCCCGTTCTGTCAGGGCAAATACCGGATGAAGTGGGGAATGGCTTTCACCGAAAACCTCAAACTCGACTTCGGCGGAGCCGACGCCAAAGTCGCCAATGCCGAGAG
>JBFWIO010000390.1:0-3232 GCA_050255955.1 Victivallaceae bacterium | reverse complement strand
GTTTCCCAAACTTCGCCGCAGGCGCAGATGACCTTGGCGGCATCGTACTTCGGATGAATATCCTTTTTCACTTTGCATACTCCGTATTTGAGGTTATATTAATTCATCAATCGGGTTGAACAAATTGTCAACCGCTAAAAATAGCATCATTCTCCGATTTTTTCAAACTGAAAAGCGAAAAAATCATTAAAAAGAGAGGATATGGGACGATGGAATTGAAGGCTTTCTGTGATGCGATGGGTTTTTCCTCCGACGCCCAAGTTATTTTGCTCCCGCAATGGCATGACGCGGTGGCCACATCCGGCGAGTTGCCGGACTTCCTTTCCGATGAGTACATCGTCAAATATTACCCGCTTTCGCACGGCGATCCGGCGCTGCTGGAGCCGCTGCTCGAAGTCGCCGCCGTCGCCCGGGCCAATCCGGCGGCGAAGTTGTACGCCTGGGTGCTGTATCGCGGCTTCTTCCTCGCCGATCCCGGCAATCTGCGCAAAATGCCGCTGCCGGAAAAGGTTTTCGGCGAGCGGGCCGGACTCTTTCAATTCCTGGTCGCCCTCGGCGGTTTTCCGCGGATCGAGGCCGCCTGCCAAAAACTCGGCATTCCCCACGAGTATGTGGTCGAAATGGGCCGCTGGCTGGGCGGCACCATCAAGATTTTCGAGAGCGGCCACCAGGGCTTGCCCGGTCATCATCTCGGCCAGACCCACTGGATGCGGCACTACATGGATGGCCAGCTGTTCCGGATCGGCCGTTTCGAATATCTGATCCACAGCCAGCCCGACTGGTCTCCGGCCATCTACCGGCGCAAAGCCGACGGCCAGGCCCTCGCGCTCTGCCGCGACGGCTGGCTGCTTGATGCCGACGGCTACCGCACCGCGGACGCCAATGGACTCAAGGTCACGCTTGAACTTCGCGACGGCCAGATTCACGGCACTCCGATTACTCCGCTTGGAAGAGCGCTCCCCGATAAACGACTGGCGCTCGACCTCAATGAATGGGAAGCGATGGCGACGCCGTGGGATTGGGTGCCGAGCGTTCACATCCCGGTCGGCGGCGGGATGACTCCGGAAATCGCGCTGGAGTCGCTCCGGGAAGCGAAAAAGTTCTTCCGCAAATATTTCAACCGCGACATCCGGCTTTTTGTCTGCGGTTCATGGATTCTCAACCCCGACTGGGAACAGGAGTTGCCGGATTCGAATCTTGCCAAATTCATGCGGATGCTTTATCTTGTTCCGGCGTATCTTTCCAGCGGCCGGGACGGCCTCTTCTTTATTTTCGGCCGCGATCAGGACGAGGACTGGAGCAACTACCCTGCCGACAACTCGATGCGCCGCGCGTTTCACCGTATCCGTGAATCCGGACGCAAGCTTCGCAGCAACGGGATGTTCGTTTTTGCCGACGATCTCGACCGGCTCGACGACGGCTTTTACCGCAACCACTGGAATATCAAAATTTGATTTCCGGGGGAAGTTGAAGAAACTCCGTTCCGCAAGGGACGGAGTTTTTTTTCGGGCGGACGCGACCGGGGCACCGCCGGTTTATGGTCGGGTTTGACGTTGATCGCTCACACTCCGGCCGCCCCGGCTCGACCCGTCACAAAGAAGGTCAGAAAAAGCCGAAACTGAGCAGTACCGTTTGGCCGTCGAGCTCGCCGCAGACGGTGCGGAACAGCACTTGCTGCTGGATCGTTTTTTTCCCGTCAACGCTCTTGCGCTCAAAGGTCACGATCCAGATCAGATTCTCCACCGAAGGCGTTTTCAAGGCGGTAAGAAAATGAAAATCGGTGATTTTGCCGAATTGCGCGATGATGTTTTCGCGCGCATTGCTGAATTTCGCTTCATCCATCGCTTTGAGCAGTTCCGCGGGCGCGATTTTGCTGAATTGCGCATAGTCGTTGCGGTCGATGCTCTCCAGTAAGGTTTGCCCCAGCGCTATCGCCCGGCTCCGCTCCGCGGGCGCCTTCGCGGGGGTGCTTGTGCACGCCGCAAGCAGCAACAGCAGCAGCGCCGCTGTGAAGTTGATGATTTTTTTCATTTTTTGCTCCGCAATGTCTTTGGGTGAGGCCGGTGGGGGGGGACGCCGGAATCCGCTTGCGTCCGACGGAAACGGCCTGGCGTCGTTATTTTTTGTTTTTTGCTTCAGCAATGTCGGCAGGCGGCGCGTCCCATTCGCACTCCCCCACCAGAACCAGGCTCGAATTTTTCACCGACGTCGATTTGGTCGAAAACAAATACCCCAGATAAGGAATATTCATCAGAAACGGAATCCCCGTTGACGATTTGACCGTTTCCTGCTTGCGCAAGCCGCCGATCACAAAGGCGCCGACGCCGTGCGGCAAACTCACGTCCTGCTGTACGGTGCTGCTCTTTGATATGCGCGGCCTGCCGCTTGAATCAAGCCCGATCAGACTCGTGTTGCTCAACGTCATGGTAAAACGCGTCTCCTTGAGATTGACGGACGCATTGGCCACATTCATCGTAAATCCGAAGCCGGCAAATTTCTCCACCAGCTGCTGGTTGTCTTTGGCCACCGGATAATCCTTGCTTGCCGCAATAATCCGATCCACCAGGGTCGAGAGCAATTCGTACGGTCCCACCCCCATGTCCGGCGTGTCAGTCGCGTCCGGAGCCTGCTTGGTCGTGTCAAAATAGAAAATCTGCGTCAGGCGGCTCAGCTTCGCCGGGGTGTTGTTTCTGATGCACAGTTCCCCGGTATAGGCCAAGCTCGCCTTGCCCTTTGACACCATAAAGTCGATATACCGCGAGTTCCACTTGGGATTGAAGTTGTAAAAACTCGTCCGCTCCGAACCCGTGTTCGCCATCCCCCCGTTGTAAACCGCCGACCAATTGTCCCGATAACGGCCGCCGGCGGAGAAAAAATCCATCCCGTCGTTGTTCTTCCACGCCTGAAAGTCAACCCCGATTTTGTCATCGTTTTCACTGTAAAGCTCGTACACCTTGATCTTGAGCCTGACCTGCGGGATCGGCACGTCGTATTTTGCCAGCATCTTCTCAATGTTGTACATCGAGAAGTTCACCACGTCGAAGATCAGCCAGTTCAAATCCGGGTCATACGACACAAGGTCCATTCCCTGCCAGACCTCGGTCACGTCGCTGATGTTCATCCCGACATTCTCGATCAGCGGCATAAGATTCCGCGACGGCACATATTTGGGAAGATAGAAGAATGTCTGCGTCCCGAAAAAGGCCCCCATCTGCGGCTTGTCAAGGAATTT
>JBFWIO010000389.1:0-3243 GCA_050255955.1 Victivallaceae bacterium | reverse complement strand
CGGCGGATCGCTCCGGAGCCAGTACCGGATCAGGCGGTCGAAATAACCGATTTCGTAGCCGAGGCTCAGCATCAGGCCGACGGTGAACTCGGCGACGCAGTAGCCCATCGCCTTTGGGCAGTGGCAGTAGCGGATGCCGCGATTCATTGCGTATTCCGGCGCGTAAGGACTCACCGCGCCACCGAAAACCGCGATCAGTTCGAGCTTCGGTGCGGCGTCGATGATCGCCGGGGTCAGCCGCACCCCGCCCCAGCCGGTGACGATCACGTCGACCGGCTGACGGCGGCAGATCGCGATCACTTCTTCAGCGGTCAGCGGCCTTTCGGAGGGGTTGCGGATGACTTCAAGTTTTTGCGCCAGTTTGGGGAGCATCGGGCCGAACATCCGTTCGGCGTCCCAGGCGGCCTGGGTGATCAGTACGGTCTTCATCGGGAAACACCTTTCAACGTTCCGGGCAGATAAATGCGCCGCGCCGAGCGCAACGGATTGTTGATCCGGGCGGCGACTTCTTCAAAAGCGGTGGAGCCGAGCTGTTTCCAGTCGGCGGCGATGGTTGGAATTTTGCGGTAATCGGGAATCATCAGATTTTTGCCGTCGACCGAGAGCAGATGTGATGTAAAGTCGTACAGTTCGCGATTGAAGCGGTTGAAGTAGTCGCGGGCATAGAGCTCATAATGGCTGTCTTCGGCGAAAAAGTAACCGTCCTCGCGGTTGAAGGTGTATCCGGCCTCGAATCCGTCGATGTCGCAGACTCTCAACTCGGCTTCGCCGCCGGAGTGCCGCCACTGATATTCGAAAATCTTGCAGCGGTGCCAGAGCACCGGCAGCGTCGAGGTGAAAATCACCACTTTGCGGCGCCTGCGGGCGGTGAAGAAACGGACTGCCTGGTACGCGGCGTTGAAGGGGTCTATTTCGATCACCGAAATTTTGCCGCCGAAGTCGTTGTTGAGGAGAATTCCGCTCGCCGGAAGCTCCAGCGGGAATTCATTGAGGTGCAAGTCGATCTCCTTGAGGACGATCAGTCCGTCGCAGAGGGCGGCAAGTTCAACGCTCCGTCCGGCAAGCTCGCGGCCGGATACGACCGGGATTTCCAGCAGCGCATAGCCGAGCGAAAGCGCGTACTTCTCGATCGACTGAAGCGCGGTCAGCACCAGTCCGGGGTAGGCGACATAACGCTCGGGGAAGACCGGGGTGATCACCCCGATCCGGTTTTTGTGCTTGTTGCCGGTTTCGATTTTTTTGACGAAATAGCCCTGATTGGGGACGCTTTCGAGCAGCTTTTCGGCGGCGAAATCCTTGAGCGTCCGCCGGACCACGCCGTAACTCAGGCCGAAGCGCGCCATCAGCTGGCGAACCGAAGGCATCCGGCTCCCGGCCGGAAAGACCCCGGTCGAGAGCTGGATTTTGAGGTAGCGCACCAGATCGGCATTTTTGTGATGATCGGACATATCGGATTCTCCTGCCCATAATTATAGAGCCGGGTGAATCCGAAAGCAAGAGTCGCACCGGGAAATCAGCGCTTTTTGTGAGCCATCCGAGCCAATTACTTGTTGTTCCAGTAGACCGGGTTCCAGGGCATTTCGGGCGGGGCCATCTGGTAGCTTGCGGTGATCCGGGTCCAGCGGTTGCCGAAGTTGTCGGCCAGTTCGCGGAGCTCGAGGTCGACTTTGAGGAAGGAGCCGCTGCAGCCCGCCACCCGGTCGGTGGTGACCCGGCCCGCGTAGGCCCAGTCAATCATGTCGTCGAGATGGTTGCGGATCGGGCCGGGGCGGTAGCCGGTTTCGGTGAGCAAAATGGTTTTGATCACCGCATTGACCATGTCCACGCCGAGCGGCTCGGTGACCGCAAAGGGGGAGGCAGTCGCGGCGCTGAAGTCAGGGTTGGTCACGTACGCGCCGTTATCGCTCCGGAGATAGCCCGCCATTTCGGGCGTGATCAGGAAGTCGATCAGTCGCGCGTTGACGTCGGTCCGGCCCTGGAGATTGGAGCGGTCGTCTTCGGAGTAGTTGCGGTACAAATTGGGGTTGGTCAGCGCCTGCGCCTCGATCGCGAGTTCGTATTCGAGCTCCGAAATCCGGCGCGGGATGACTTCGGTCACCACCGTATCGGCTCCCGCCCAGACGGCGGGCGCGCCGGTCAGGTTCTCAAAGTCGGCAAGCTCGTCGGCGCGCACCCGCCAGCGGCTCTGCCAGATCAGTTCGCGGCGGATCCGGTTGCCGGAGTCGAAGCCGTCGAAACGCTCGCTGCGGCGTGATTCGAGCATTTTGGTGACGATTTTGCGCCCTTCGACGGTGACTTCAAAGCCGAGCGGGCCGCTGGAGCGGCTGGTGACTTTGCGGATTACCTTTTCCGGCGAGCCCCACGGCACCGGAACGTCGATGGCGAAAGCGGCCAGCATGGCGGCGTGGTTTGCGGCGGGGACGAAATAGGTGGCGCTCTCGGTCTCCTCGCTGTCGGCGTCGCGCACCAGCTCGGGGCCGCGAAGCAGCCTGGTGCCGATCTTGCGGCAGTTGATCGTACACTCGAAGCCGCCCGCGACCGATTTACTCTCGGCGCTTTCGCAGACGAAACTCTCGCCCGCCCAGCTCAAAACAGCGCCGATGGCGGGCAAGGGCGGCAGTGCGCCGGGCGCGGCGGCGATCCGGAAAGTCGCTTTTTTGCGCCGTTCGCCGTCGCTGCCGAGCGTTTCGGAGAGGTGCTCCGGAGCTTCGCCGAGGCCGATGCCGGTCGCCCTGAAACGGATGACCGCTTCGCCCGCGGCGGGGAACTCGATGTCGAGCGACTCCACCGCCACGCCGTCAAGCGCCACCGGCGAACCGTCGGGGCCGCCGATCCGAAAAGGATCGCCGGCCGCCCCCGCCCAGTTCCGCACTTCGGCCAGAAACACCGCGTTGTCCGGCGGCGGAGTTGCCGAAACGCGCCAGACGCTTTCGAAACTCAGACGGTTGCCGCCGTCGACGGCGAACTTGTGGTAATCGGCGTGGTGAATCCGGATCATGGCGAAAACTCCTTTCGGGAACGGTTGGTTTTCCCGAAAGGAATTTTGTCAACCGCTGCAGTGCCGGACGATCCGCCCCTGTTCGAGATAGATCACGTCTTCGCAGATATTGGTCGCACAGTCGGCGATCCGCTCGAGATTGCGCGAGACGGTGAGGTAGTCGAGATAGGCGTCGGCGTTGGCACTGTGGCGCTTGATGAGCTCAAGCAAGCGCCGGCAGTTGTCGCGGTGGAGGTTGTCGACCA
>JBFWIO010000388.1:1340-3246 GCA_050255955.1 Victivallaceae bacterium | reverse complement strand
GAGCTTGACTTTGACCATGAATTCCTCGATGAAGTTGTCAAGCTCGACGGTGAATTTGCGGATGCTGGTGGTCAGAAAGTTGTAGCCGATCAGCGACGGAATCGCCACCACCAGTCCGGCGACGGTGGTCAAGAGCGCCCCCGCCACCCCCGGCGCCAGCGCCGCGAAGTCCGACTTGCCGGCGATCGCAATCCCGCAGAACGCGGTCATCACCCCCCAGACCGTCCCGAAAAGACCGAGAAACGGACTCAAACTGACCATTGTGGCGAGAAATCCGATCCGGTTTTCGAGCTTGAAAATCTGGTTGGAAACTTCGCTTTCGAGCACCGCCTGGATTGCGTTGAGCTGTTCCTCGGTCAACTTGACCGGCGGCATCGCCCGGTTGACGCCCGGCCGGACCGCCGCGGTGGCGGCGTAGGTCGAACTCCCCGGCGCACCTTCCTCATAAAACTCCAGCAAGCGCTCCATGCCCTCGTTGTAAACCTCGGCCACCGGGGCGGCATTGGCGGCGCCTTCGCGCACCAGCGCCGCGATACCGGAGCGGTTGTTGCGGAATTTGGCGAGGAAGCGGTCGGAGAACTGGCGGGCGCGATAAAGCGCCATGCCCTTGTCCAGCATCACCGTCCAGGTAAAGATCGAAATCACCAGCAGCAACACCACAATCCCTTTGCCGATCATGTCGCTGTGCTGAAATGCGTAATATACCGTGGGGGACGAACTGTCGGCCACCGTGGAAGCCAAAATCGCCGTCATGGAAAACATCTTTTGAACCATCCTTTTTTTGAAACTGGAAACTTGAAAATCAGCATGTAAGAATTATATTGCTTTAATGTATTTTTTCAAGGAAAAAAGCAAAATATAGCGAGGTATTTTTTATGTCCGTCCCCTTCTATGTTCTCGGTTACGACGTCGGCGGCACCAAGCTCGGCATCGGCCTCACTTCCAGCGACGGCCGGCTGATCGGCAGCGCCCGGATCGAAAACAAGGACACCCACCCCGACGACATTTTGCCGCAACTGGTGACCATCGGCAAAAGCCTGGTTGCCGACGCCGGACTGCGGATGGCCGACATCCGCGCTTTCGGCATTTCCGCGCCCTACCCCGCCGACCCGGTCAACGGCATCATGACCAACCCCACCAACAACCCCAAGTGGCGCAATGTGCCGATCCGCAAATATCTCGAAGACCAGCTCGGCATCCCCGGCACCTTTGAAAACGACGCCAACTGCGCCGCCCTCGCGG
This sequence comes from Victivallaceae bacterium, assembly GCA_050255955.1. Classification (GTDB taxonomy): domain Bacteria; phylum Verrucomicrobiota; class Lentisphaeria; order Victivallales; family Victivallaceae; genus JAVBUI01. The sequence goes on along the minus strand of JBFWIO010000388.1, from coordinate 2,004 downwards.
AATGGTTTTTCGGCGCCGGACGCGGCTGCGACGACTTCATTTACCTGACCATGAGCACCGGCATCGGCGGCGGCATCATCGCCGCCGGGCGGCTGGTCCGCGGCAAAGGCTTCTACGCCGGCGAAATCGGCCACACCGTAATCGAGCGCAACGGCATCCAGTGCGCCTGCGGCCTCAAGGGCTGCTACGAAGCCTACTGCGGCGGCCGCGCCATCGCGTTGCGGATTCAGGACGAACTCAAAAATCAGCCCGGCCACCCGATCATCGAACTTGCCGGCGGAAAACTTGAGAACATCGACATGCTGGTCTTTGAAAAAGCCGTCCGCGCCGGCATCCCCTACGCGGTTGAGCTCTGGGCCGACATGTGCGACCGCAACGCCCAGGCCTTCGGCACTTTGCTGAACACCTTCAACCCCGCCAAGCTGGTGCTCGGCACCTTCGCGTGGGCGATCGGCGACCTCTTCATGGATCCGGTTCGCCAGGCGCTCCCCAAATACGCCTGGGCGCAAACCATCTCCGACTGCGAACTCGTCCCGAGCGAACTCCGCCGCGACATCGGCTACTACGCCGGAGCCGCCGCCGCGCTCAACTACCTCAAAGAACGCGCCTGACCGCGACACCGCCGCCGCGCAGGCGCCCGGCGGGCGCAGTGTGCGAGCGACAC
>JBFWIO010000388.1:0-1330 GCA_050255955.1 Victivallaceae bacterium | reverse complement strand
GACACGGCGAGTGACACGCTGACGCGCAGGCGCTGTACCGATGGACGTGGTCTGCGGGCGATGCGGCGAGTGACACGCTGACGCGCAGGCGCTGTACCGATGGGCGCATTGTGCGAGCGACACGGCGGGTGACACGCTGACGCGTAGGCGGGGAGCCGGGCGCGCGCGAGCCCGCTTGGACGATTTGGACGACTTGGACGATTTGGACGGGGGAGGCCCGTGTGTCCTGACAGCCATGTCGTCCATGTCCGTCCATGTCGTCCATGCCTGTCCGTCTCCCCTGTCCCCCCGTCCCCCACGACTGACTCCATACGGCAGTGTAGGTGGGGGAGCACTCGTGGCATCGATACTCCCGGGCCCGGCGGGCCGCGGGCCGGTCAAGCGCGGTATCGACGTGCCACGCCCCGCATAAAGCACGGACGTGAGGAGGTCTCTCCGCAAAAAAGCGGGGAGACCTCCGAACCTTTGGAGCAGGGGGTCAAGAGGGGGCGAACCTTTCTTAAAGGTTTGCCCCCCGGTCATCATAGTAATCGGCGGCAAAGCCGCCAGGGGTGCAGGGACATTGTTCCTGCCGGGGGGGTAGCAGGGGGGCGAGGAGCCCCCCGGACCTTTCCCAAGCGCCTAAAAGATCTTGCCGGGATTGAGGATGCCGTTGGGGTCAAAGGCGATTTTGATGCGTTTGAGGAGGGCGAGGTATTCGGGGGAGACGACATAGGGCATGTATTTTTTGAGTTTGGTGCCGATGCCGTGTTCGCCGGAGAGGCGGCCGCCGAGTTTGCCGACGAGGGTGTAGATTTCGTCGAGGATTTTGGGCAGTTCCGCTTTGAATTTCTCGCGTGACCAGTCGGGATGGGCGACGATGCGGGCGTGTAGGTTGCCGTCACCGGCGTGGCCGAAGCAGGGGATGAAGACGCCGTACTTGCGGGAAACTGCTTCGAACTCATCGATCATCAGCGGGATGGAGCCGGGGGGGACGACGATGTCTTCGGCGCGCTGAATGGACGATATGAGATTGCAGGCTTCATTGATGTTGCGGCGGATGCGCCAGATGCGTTCGGAGACTTCGGCGGTGTTGGCGACGTAGACTTCGGTGGCGCCGTTTTTCTCGCAGAATTCGCCGACTTTGAGGAATTCGCGGTCAACCGATTCGGCGTCGGAGCCGTCGAGGCTGAGAAGAAGCATCGCGCCGCAATTTTCGTAGGGGATGCTTTCCTTGAGGTACTCGCAGGCGGCTTTGACGGCGGCGCGGTCCATGAATTCGATTGAGGTGGGGGTGACGCCGCTTTCGGCGATCAACTTGGGCACCAGCGCGATGGCGCTGGCAGCGTCC
>JBFWIO010000387.1:0-3247 GCA_050255955.1 Victivallaceae bacterium | reverse complement strand
TGAATTGCCAGTGCCGACCAGAAGCCGACTTGGGTTTCGCTCATTCCGAGCCGGTGTCCGACTGCCGGGAAGAGCAAGAGCGCGGCCGCGTTGAGGGTGAATACCGTGGCCGAGGCGATTGCGATATCGTGTTCGCGGGCTTTCAGGGCCGGGGCGGCGGCGGCGATCGCGCTGCCGCCGCAGATTGAGGTGCCGACTCCGATCAGCCAGGTGGCGTCGCGTCCCAATTTAAGTTTTTTCCCGAGCCAGAGTGCGCCGCCGATGCCGAGCACAATTCCGCTCAGGGTGTAGAAAATCCCGCCCGCCCCCGCCCGCAGCACGGCGCCGAGGTTCATTCCGAAGCCCATCAGGACGATCGCCGCCGCCAGCAGCTGCGAGGTCAATTTTCCGGTTGCGCCGGCAAAAGGATTGCCGAGTGTGACCGCGAAAAGCACCCCGGCGATCACCGCCACTCCCGGTGCCCAGTGGGCCGAAACCGGAAAAAAACATGGGCCCGCCGTCAAGATCGCCGCCGTTGTCAGAAAAAACACTTTACGCCGCATTTGAACACTCCCGGGTTGGTTTTTGCAATGGAGTCAATATAATGCGGCGGATTGATAATTTGAAATAATTTGATATTATACTTATATAAGTATATATTATAAAAGAGCTCAAAAAAAAGGTGCGCCGTGATCGATCCGAAATTCAAAATTTTTCAGATGGTGTGGGAGTTGCGGAGCTTTTCGGCGGCGGCGGCGATGCTCGGGATGAGCCAGCCAAACGCCACTCAACAGTTGAAGAAACTGGAAAAAGAGCTCGGAGTGAAGCTGTTTGACCGCGATACCCGCTCAATCGAGCTGACCGCGGCCGGAAGGATGCTGCTGCGTGAACTCGCCGGGCTTGACGCGGCGGCCGATCATCTCCGGCTCAAACTTGCCGGGCTCAGGACCGGGAGCCGCCATTTCGCGATCGGCGGCACGCTGACCGCCGGAAGTTACGTCCTCCCCGCGCTGATGGCGCGTTTTATGGCTGAAAACCGCAAAATCGCGCTCCATCTCGTCATCGGCAATACCGAGACGATTGCCGAAAAGGTTCAGCAGCATATCCTGGAGCTGGCTTTGGTGGAGGGCCCGTTCGACCGGAATTTGTTTCTGTACCGCAAATTCGACGACGACGAATTGCAGGCGGCGGGCTCACCGGATGTGGTGGCGGCGGAGTTTTCGCTGACGCGATACTTGAAGAGGGGAGGACGGTTGCTGTTGCGCGAGGCGGGGTCGGGCACGCGGCATTCCTTTGACCGCTTCTGCCGCGAACACGCGATCGAGGTGCCGGGGGAACAGATCATCACCGTCCAGGGCTTTGAAGCGGTCAAGGCGCTGGCGGCGGCGGGAACCGGCGTGGCGATCCTGTCGCCGCTGATATGCGTCCGGGAAGTCAATGAGGGATCGCTCTGTTGCGCGCCGCTGCTGGAAGGCCGGATTCTCCGCGAATTCAACTTCATCTACAGCGCCGCCGCCGATTTGGAATTGGTCGGGCGGTTGGTCAACTTCTGCTGCCGGGCGCGCCGCGAACTCAGGGCTTGAGGCCGGCGGCGAATTCCCGCGCGGTGAAGGTCTCGATTTCGCTCAGGCGAAGATGAGTCCGGTCGCGGTCGGACAAAATCAGATCGGCGGCCGGCAACCGCCAGTCGATCGCCAGCGCCGGATCGTCGAAAGCGATTCCGCGTTCATGCGACGGCATATAGACGTTATCGCACTTGTAGGCGAAAATGACTTCGTCGCTGAGCACTGCGAAGCCGTGGGCGAAGCCGCGGGGAATGTAAAGTTGCTGCTTGTTCTCGCCGGAAAGCTCGATCGCGTGATGCTTGCCGAAAGTCGGCGAGTCACGGCGAATGTCGAGCACCACGTCGAGCACCCTGCCGGTGATCACCCGGACCAGTTTCGCCTGGCTGTAGGGCGGGGCCTGAAAATGGAGCCCCCGCAGTACGCCGTAACGCGATTTTGATTCATTATCCTGGATGAAGTCGGCGTCAATGCCCGATTCGGCATACCGGATGTGATTCCATGACTCCAGGAAATAGCCGCGGGGGTCGTTGAATATTCGCGGTCTGACTATCGCGATACCCTCAATTAAAGTATGCTGAATGTCCATCGGTCAAATTCCGTCAATCCGCCGCAAAAGATAGCGGCCATATTCAGTTTTGAGCATGTCTTTGATCGCGTGGCGGACGTCATCGGCGCTCATCCAGCCGTTTTCAAAGGCGATCTCGGGCAAACAGGCCACTTGCAACCCCTGCCGCGACTCGATGGTGCGGATGAAGTTGGCGGCTTCGAGCATACTCTCGTGGGTGCCGGTGTCGAGCCAGGCGTAGCCGCGCCCGAGGATTTCGACATTGAGGTCGCCGCGTTCGAGGTAGGCGTTGTTGACGGCGGTGATCTCAAGTTCGCCGCGCGCCGAAGGCTTGATCGTTTTGGCGATTTCGACCACGTCGTTGTCGTAAAAGTAGAGACCGGTTACGGCGTAATTGGACTTCGGCTGTTTCGGCTTTTCCTCGATCGAAATCGCCTTGCCGGCTTTGTCGAACTCCACCACGCCGAAACGCTCGGGGTCGCAGACGTAGTAACCGAAGATCGTCGCCCCGCTTTCGCGCCGGCCGGCATTGATCAGGAAGCGGCGGAAATTCGCACCGTAAAAAATGTTGTCGCCAAGCACCATCGCCACGGAGTCGGCCCCGATAAAGTCGGCCCCGATGATGAAGGCCTGGGCCAGCCCCTCCGGCTTGGGCTGGACCGCGTAGCTCAAATTGACCCCGAAACCGGAGCCGTCTCCGAGCAAACGTTGAAAGCTCGGCTGGTCCTCAGGCGTGGTAATGACGAGGATGTCGCGGATGCCCGCAAGCATCAGCACGCTCAGCGGATAGTAAACCATCGGCTTGTCGTAGACCGCCAAGAGCTGCTTGGAAACCCCGAGGGTGATCGGGTGGAGGCGGCTTCCCGCGCCGCCGGCCAGAACGATGCCTTTCATCATGACTTTTCTCCCTGTCCCAGCCGTTCGCCGGCATATTTCTGTTCCCGGATCGGCCGCCACCACCAGTCGTTGGCAAGATACCATTTGACCGTGCGGCGGATGCCGGAGTCGAAGTTTTCTTCCGGTTCCCAGCCCAATTCATTGCGCAGTTTGTCGGCGTCGATCGCATAACGCCGGTCATGGCCCGGGCGGTCGGCGACAAAGACGATCTGGTCGGCGTAGCTCCCCGCGGCTTTGGGCT
>JBFWIO010000386.1:0-3270 GCA_050255955.1 Victivallaceae bacterium | reverse complement strand
GCTCAACCAATTCGCCCGGACCGCGCACATTGAACTCATCAGTATTTTCACCCCGAAATCATGAGCGAAGAAAAGACGACCAAGCCAAACAATTCCGGTCACCGCGCCCGGCTGCGTCGTCGTTTCCTCGACCACGGCCTGGGAACGCTCCACGACCACGAGGCGCTGGAGCTGTTGCTGACTTTCGCCATTCCGCGCCGCGACGTCAAGGTTCTGGCAAAAACGCTGATCGCGCGCTTCGGGAGTTTCGAGCGGGTTTTTGACGCGACCGAATACGAGTTGAGCGCCGTTCCCGGAGTCGGCGAAAACGCCGCTGCGCTGCTTTTGCTGTGCAAGGGCATCTGCGCCAAGTATCTTGAACAGAAGGTCAAGGAAGAGCCTATCGAACTCGCCACCCCGGAAGCGGTGATCAACTTCATCCGCATGAAAATCGGCGGCAATCCCAAAGAGTCGATGATGGTGATCTTCCTTAACGCCCGCAAATTCCTGCTCGGCTACCACATCCTGCCCGGCACCGTTGACCGCACCGTGGTCTACCGCAGGGAAATCCTCGAACGCTGCTTTCAGTACAAGGCGACCGCGGTGATTCTCGCCCACAACCATCCGAGCGGGATCTGCGAGCCGTCGCCGGAGGATATCGCCCTCACCCGAAAAATTCACGCCGCGCTGGCCAGTACCGATATCGAGCTGGTCGATCATCTGATCGTCTCGCCCGCGTTGTACCGGAGCATGAGACATGAGCGTTTTTTTTGACTTCCACACCCACAATTCCAATCCGCCGCCGGGGGTGACCGCGCTGATTTCGCGCCCTGCGCCGTTGCCGGATGACGGCAAACTCTATTCTCTTGAGCTTCATCCGTGGCATTGCGGCGGGCCGGAGCTCCCGGCCGGGTTCCGGGAAAATGCCGTCCGCGCGGCGGGGATCGGTGAGATCGGGCTCGACCGCTTGCGCGGACCGGAGCTGTCGCTCCAGCGACAGGTATTGCGCGCCGCGCTGGAAGTCGCCGCCGAATTGCATAAGCCGGTCATCCTCCACTGCGTGCGCGCCGCCGCCGAGCTGCAAAGCGACTTGAAGCCGTATCCCGGCATGAAAAAACTCCTCCACGGCTTCCGTGGCGGAGTTCGTGAGCTTGAGCGGTGGCTCGAGCTCGGTTTTTTCGTCTCGCTTGCGCCAACCGCGCTGCGGCCGGAATTCGCGCCCTTTGCGGCGGCGCGCATCGGACTGGAAACCGACGACGGCGAAATGCCGATTGCCGAACTCTACCGTCGGGCCGGGGCGCTTTTCGGTGCTGACTTCACCGCCGTCAATGCACGCAATTTCAAAGCGTTTCTGGGAATTCAGCTCAGTTAACCGGCGCGATTTCGCGGATCGACATGTTCTTCAAGCGGGCGTCTTCGATGCCGTCGTTGCGGATGAATACCGAGACGCCGCCATCAAGCAGGATTTCGTCGGTCTTGAATTCATGGGCTCCGGGCGGCAGCGCGGCGCGGATGATTTCCGGAGTCAGTCTGGGATTGGTCCAGCCGCCGCGGTCAACGTACTCGATCACCTTTTCCCAGCGTCCGCCGTCCTTGCCGTCGGTAAGGTCGCGATACAATTCCAGTTTGACCGCGCCCTCCTGATTGAGGTTGCGGACCACCAGTTTGACGCCGATCCAGACGTTGGCGGGGAGAGCGCCCTTTTCGGTCTTCCAGAAATTGCGGTCGTTGTCGCTCGGAACATTGACGCTGTAACCGGCGGAAGAGTGGTGGATGATCTCTTTCTGGAATACGATCCGGCCGTCATAGATCACTTTTCCATAATAGCCGAGACCGTTATGGGGGCCCTTGATGCCGTCGTCTGAAATCTTTTCGGCGGCATCCTGATGGTTGGAACGGACGCCGAAACCGAAGCCGCGGTAGGTAAGCTTGTCCGCGGTATCGGCGACCCGCATCACGTAAGCGGTGACTTCGACATTCCTCCATTTTTTCTGCCGCGCCTCGTCATAGATGTAGACCCGCGGCGCGGAACCGGTCATGATGAGCACCCCCTTGCCGTCGATGCTTGAACTGCCGTTGCCGCGGCCGATCACTTCGTCGTCAAAAGGGTCGCGGTCGCCGGAGGTAAGCTGACGGGCGTGGCCGTCATCCCATTTCGACACCCAGACCCGGCCGCCAGGAACGGTGGGAAAGAGCTCGGCGATGCCGAAGCGGTCGGTCCCGGCGACCGATTCCACCATCTTGCCGCGCGGCACCGCGAGATTTTCGGCTTCGTAAGCGCCAGCGGTCAGGCAGGCACATCCGGCGAGGAACAGCAGATTCAACTTTTTCATCATCAATCCTTTTTTTTCAGTACCGCGGCGGCAGGCCGACGCTGCTGCCGGTCACCGGAGTGTTGTTGCCCTGCCAGGTGTAACGGGCCTTGGCGAAGACACCTTCATTGAAATCACCGACGTGGCCGCCGGCGAAAAGCATTTTGGCATTGCGGAAGTGACGCAGTTCGACCGCGACCGGAATCAGTGTCGCCGACCAGCCGGAACCGCTGTTGCAGTAGTACGTTCCGGCGCCGGCGGGCGAGACGCAGGTGCCATCGGTGAGGTAGCCGACTTCGGAGGGACGTTTGACGTCGATCTTGTTGGCTTCGGTCCAGACCATCGAACCGTTGAGTTTGCCGCGCATCGCGTCGGTGGCGGTGTAGGTGCGGCTGAAGTTGGTGTGCCCGAGGCTGATTTTTTCCGGGAACGTGCGGCGGGCGATCGGGCAGATGATCATTTTCCAGTCGGCTTTGGCGGTGACTACGCTGGCGGCAGGGTCGTTGACCGGGCCGTTGAGATAGACGACCAGCCGGTCATACCAGTAAGCGCCGCCGACCGAGACCGGCGGAACGAAATCGCGGCTGTCGTTGGCGTAGAGCGAAATCCCGAGTCCGGCCTGTTTGAGATTGTTGACGCAAGTGCTGGTGTGAGCCTTGTCACGGGCCTGATTGAGGGCGGGCAGCAGCATTGAGGCGAGGATGGCGATGATCGCGATCACCACCAGAAGCTCGATCAGCGTAAAGTGAATGCGATTTTCAGTTCTGGACGACATGATTTTTCTCCTTCACAATTTCGGGTTTACGGCGCAAACTTTTGCGGAAAACGATATGACTTGGAATTTGCACGATCACCCGGCGGTCGTCATCCTCGACGATCTGCCGGATCAAAAGTGAAACGCTGGTCTCGATCACCCGGTCGATCATCCGGTCGGCCGAGGTGAAATAGCCTTCGACGGGGGCATTGGGCATTGATCCTT
>JBFWIO010000385.1:0-3299 GCA_050255955.1 Victivallaceae bacterium | reverse complement strand
CAGCGGTGTTGTGGATGGTTATATACCTGACTTCAGTCATCGGTTCGGTTTTGAGCGCAATTTCCGACGGCGAATTTTCAATCAGCGCAATCCGGCATTTGAGTTCGGGGCGGGCGAGGAAGTCAACCCGGCGCTGGATGTCGCCGTCGGCTTCGTAGCCGTAGAGCCGGGTGATGTCAACCCCGGTTTCGCGAAACGCCGCAGCGAGTGCGGCATAATCCTGCGGCGTGTAATCGGCCGCCTTGAGCCACGAGGAGATCGTAACCGAGTCCACGCCCTGGCGGCGGAGCGAATCAAGGAGCTCCGGCAGCGAAGTGAACTTGCGATTATCAAAGGTGACAAAGGCGATGCCCGCGAAACCATCCGGCAGCTTCTCCTTTTGCATCGTAATCCCGAGCGGCGGACGCGGCCCGGAGGTCACGCTCCGGCAGCCCGCGGCGCACGCGAAGCAAAGGACAACCACCCCGATTCGGATCAATATTCGCATTGGCACACCTCAGCATTGGGGCAAAAAGACAAAGAAAGCAGTACCCGAGCCGACCCGGCTGTTGACCTGAACCCAGCCATGATGGCCGTTGACGGTGCCGTAGACCATCGGCAGCCCCATACCGGTGCCCTGGCCTACCGGTTTGGTGGTGAAAAAAGGTTCGAAAATCTTGGACATCGTATCGGCATCCATGCCGTGACCGGTGTCGGCGACTTTGATGCAGCAGTAATTTTCCGGCATAAAATTCTTGCGCAACTCATCCGGCGGATTGAGGGCAATGCCGGCTTTGTCCGCGCGATCAATCACGATGGTGAGCTTGCGTTCGTCGCGTCCGGCCATCGCGTCGATTGCGTTGAGCATCAGATTGAGCAGAACCTGCTGTAGCTGAATCATGTCGCCCTGGACCGGAAACGGCTGGGGCGGCGCCTGGTAAATGACCGTCAATCCTTCGCGTCCCTGCGGATTGAGGAGTCCGAGGCTTTTGTCCACCAGCACCCGCAAATCGAGAGTGGATATCTGGTATTTGCCCTTGCGGGCAAAGCCGAGCAGCTGGGCGGTCAGTTTGCCCGACTGTTCGGCGATTTCGGCGATCTTCTCGAGGTGCCGGAGCACTTCGGGATTTTCCGGGCGGTGCATGTACTGGATTACGTCGATGTGGCCCAGTATGGCGTGGATGTGATTGTTGAAGTCGTGGGCAATGCCGCCGGCAAGCTGGCCGAGCGATTCGATCCGCTGGGAGTGGGCAAGCTGTTCGCTAAGCTTGGTTTTCTCCTCGGCAAGCTTGCTTTCCTCGGTGACGTCGCGCCCGATCAGCACCAGCACCGGTCGCGACTGGATGCGCTGAAGCGACAGTGAGCAGGACAAAAACCGCTTCGTGCCGGTCCGGTTCTCAAGCAGCACCCGGAAATGCTGCGGAAAATATCCCTCACAGTCGCCGTCAAATTGCGCCGGCAGCCGCGGCCGGAAAGGATTGCCGGCAACATCGGTGAGCATGTCAAAAAGATTGAGATCCTGGAGTTCCTCCGGTTTTTCGGCCCCCATCACCCCGGCGGCGGCGACGTTGGCGTCGAGGATCCGGCCGTTGCCGTCAAGCAGCAGAATCAGCTCGCTGGCGTTGCGCAGCACCTGCCGGTAACGGTCTTCCCACTCAAGCAGGCTGGCTTCGAGCATCTTGGAGCGCCCGTAAGCGCCGAGAAAAGCGAAGCAGATGTCGAGCGCACTGCGTTCGTCATTGCTCGGTTCGCTCTCGATTTTGCGAAGATAAATGGTCAGCATTGAACTCAGCACCAGCGTTGCCGCGAAGCGCGCAATCAGCGAACCCGCCAGCACCGAAGCCGACGGGAATTCGCCGCGATAGAGGATCAGCGCATACAAAAACGAGTCCGCCGCCTGGGTCAGCGCCAGCGCACCGAAAATACAGAAGAACAGCCGGATATTGGCGTTTTTGAGCCGGGTGAAAAAGATCGGCAGCAGAAAAAAATCAAGCAAGTGCGCCGACACCAGCGCCACCATCGAGCGGCGGCTCTCTCCGAGCAGGAAATCCAGCGCCTCCGCCGAGAGATTGGAGGTGATCGCAAAGCCAATCCAGCTGCATTGCAGCCGGGTGATTTCGCCGAGATAAAAGTACAGCCCGAAGAGGACCAGCGAACCGATGATCAGCCGCTGCGCGGCCAGTGTCCCCTCCGTAATATAGACCAGCAGCAGTGCCGCAAGATACGGCAGATACAGCACCGTCGGCCCGATCTGGTAGTCCATCCCTCCCGGCAGCGCCGCCTGCAGATTGGCGGCACAGACGAACTGCGAAAAAAGGAAAAGCAAGCCGAGCGAAACATAGAACGGCGCAACTCCGATATTTTTGCGCTGGCTGTGCAACAATCCGAGACCGACGAAGACAAAAGTCATCTCCAGGGTGGTCAACAAAAATGCGTAAATCCAATCCGACATCAAAACTCCTTATTAACGGGGAACTTCGCCCGATTGATCAAGTTTCAGCCAACTTCGCGACGGAACCGGTCCGCAGCAGCACCAGCGCCGAACGGCTGGGCAGGTAAACCCGGAGCGCCTGATACGTCCCGCCGCCGGTCGGCTCCGGCACGGTTCCGTAAACCTGGCCCCGCTCCAGCCGTCCGTAGCCGCCGAAGCGGAACTCATCGGTATCGAGCAGCAGCCGGTATTCGCCCGGCATCGCTTCAAAAGCGTAGTCCGGGGCCGATCGCTCAACATGAAAATTAAAGCAGAACCAAAGTCCGTTCCGCTCGAAAATCAGAATTTTGGCAAGTTCATCCAGCCGCACCAGCTGAACCGGCCGCTCAAAGAAACCGGCTTCGCCGCCGATCAGACCAAGCAGCGCGCGGTCAAATTCGCCAAGATCGTGATAGCGGAGCGCGGGGTCGTCCGCAAGACTCCATTGCCGCCGGGCATAAAAATTCGACCAGGCGTTGCCCTCACGCGGAAAATCGACCCATTCGGGGTGGCCGAACTCGTTGCCCATGAAATTCAAATAGCCGTGCCCGGCGGTCGCCAGCGTGGCCAGCCGGACCATTTTGTGAATCGCCGAGGCGCGTTCCACCGCGACATTCGGGATGTCCCGCCGCATCGCGTCGTACATCGCCGCCCCGGCCAGCCGGAAAATCGCGGTCTGTCCGCCGACGATCGACTGATCGTGACACTCGACGTAACTGATCGTTTTCTCATCACGGCGGCGGTTGATGAGTTCGTAAAAAATCATCGCCACACTCCAGTTTTCATCCGGAATGTCGAAAAGTTTGAACCACATGTCCGTCACCCCCATCGCCAGGCGGTAGTCGAAGCC
>JBFWIO010000384.1:0-3299 GCA_050255955.1 Victivallaceae bacterium | reverse complement strand
TTATCCCCGGTATTCACTTGCGGTATATGGTGAAATCATGTTTTTTTGAGCTTGGGCTTGAGACCTTTTTCTCTTTCAAGTTCTGGTAAATAGAAATTGGTAAAAGAAATTGGAAGAAATTGGTGCCAGTCAGTTGGAAATTGGAAAAGAAATTGGTGCCATTCAGAAAGAAATTGGAGAAGAAATTGGTGCCATTCAGTAGATGTCAATTCTAATAAGGCAGTTGCGACTTAATTACTCTTTTTCGCCCGGATGAACGTGGCGCAGTTTGGAAAATGGGGGTCACTTAGTCCGAAAAGAATGTTGAACTCTGACCGGGCCGGTCATTGCCGGGTCAGAGGTTTCTGCCTCTGGCTTTGTCCAGCTGGTAGAGCAGGCGGTCGGCGTAGCGGAAGTCGAAGCCTTCGCCGGTCAGGCGGCGGAGCTCGTCAAGATAGCGGAAATAGAAATCGGCGCACTCCTCAAGGTATTTGACGTTGACCGATGACGAAGACGGGTAGGGGGCGTCGCCCAGCACCACGTGCCCGTTGCGCGCGTTCAACGTTTGAAAAGTGGCCGGATTGATGAACCGCAGGATCGCGGTCGCCATGGTTAAACCGATGTTTTGGCATTGCAGGAGTTTTTGCAGCAGCTCCTTGCCCTGCCGGTGTTCGCCGGGCGGAATCGCGGCGGCCTCGCCGAGCTCCGCGAAAAGCGCGTCGCCGATCTCCGGAAAACGATTGAGTTCCCACAACACGATCTCGTATAGCGCCTCCCGCGTCCAATTGCCGGGATGCTCCGCAAGATTGAGCGAATCCAGGCGCTTCATCAAAGGCGTTTGGTACTTGGGGATTTTCTCTTCCCATTCGTCAAAGGAATGCACCCCCTCCGGCAACATCGCGTCCAATTGTTTCCGGTTCATTATCGCCTCCTGTTTTTCAGTACTCCGGATTTTGCCGGATGCGACCGATGCGGTCTTCAAGGTGGCGGAGCATGTTCTCACGGATCGAAGCATGGAGCTGTTCGCCCTTTTCGGCGGTCGCGAATTCGGGCAATCCGAGCACTCCCGACGGACTCATCCGGCCGATGCCGAAGGAGGTCAGATCCTGCTGCTTCCACTTGACCGGAATTTCTTCCGCGCCGACGCCGGAGGGCAGGGGGGCGGTCAATTCGCCGCCCATCGCGAGGAAACGCGACGTTTCAAACTCGCCGGCGTGAATATCCAGCGTCTGACGCCGGATGCTCTCAGAGTCGGTCGCGACGGCGAATTCGGAGGGGAAGACCAGCAGAATCCGCAACTCCGATTGCTTGCGGTTGAACTCCCGGCAGGCCGGAATCAGGATGTGGTTGCCGCCGTGGCCGCTGACCACGATCAGGATGCGGAACTTCTGCTCGCGCGCCGCCCGGGCGATATCCTTGACCACCCGCGCCAGCGTTTTCGGCCGCAAACTGAATGTTCCCGCGAAGTTTTTGTGCTCCAGACTGGTGCCGAAAGGCAGCGTCGGCAGCAACGCGGCGTTGAAGTGCTCCGCGATCACTCCGGCGGCGTGTTCGGCGCCCATGATATCGACTTTGAGCGGCAGATGCGGGCCGTGCTGTTCCAGCGCCCCGATGCCGAACACCAGTATGTCGGTGTCGCGGCCGGCCCATTCCGGGGAACTGCGGTTGAAGTCGATCATCGGGATGCCTCCATTGGGGATGGTCAGTTCTTCTCTACGGCAAAATCAGCTCACGGCTGGCGGGAAGGTGGTGAAAGTCGGGAACCGGAGTCAGCGGCCCGCCGAGCTGGGAGCGCTCGAGGTCGTTGAGGCCAAAGGAGTAGTTGATACGCGCAATCTGGAGTTTCCACGGTTTCGCGCGATCGGTTTTGCCGCAAACCTTGTCGATCGCCGCAAAGGGGATGGTGACGATGCCGCGCCAGCGGCGGTCGCGGTCCTGCTCTTCATTCAAGGTGCCGTCCACGATCGATTCGACCTTGAGACCTTCCAGGCTGACGCTTTTGTTACCCTCAAGATTGCGGACGCCGGGGGCGCGGAAAAAATAGACGGTGGCAAGGTTGTTCGGCGACACATGGATTTCGAGATAAGGACGCACTCCGGCCGGCCAGAGGAAGATTTCCAGCGCGTCGCCTTTGCGGAACAGCGTGTCGCCGTTGCGCCAGGCGCTGTTGCGTATATCGCTGTCGGTCAGGTCAAAGTGGACATAGAGATTATCGCGGTCGCAGGTGAATGCCACGTCTCCCGGTTCAGTCAACGCCGACATCGGGGCCGCCGTCAGCGGATGGCGGGCCGGCGCGGCGGTCCCGGCGGGCTCGGCGGTAATGGACAGATCGCGGGCACACCCGGCCGCCAGCAGCACGGCGGCGGCAAAAGCAATTCGCATCGGAGTCAGATTCATCGCTAATTTCCTTTCATTTCATAACCATATCATCGCAACCGTGAGATTGCAAGCAGAGTTATTGATGCGGCGACTAATTGGGCTTGTCATGACACGACGGAGATGTGAGATGCTGCCGTGCGTTGACTCTCAAGGGCAATACGAGTATTGTCCTTGGGGGGCAACACGCGGCATAGCTCGCATCTCTCGCGCCGCGAAGCGGTTGCACTCGCAACGCCCCGGCGCGGCTTTCCGTTCGAGGTAGCTACTTCAGTAGCCCCCCCACTCGAACAGAAAACCACGCCGGTTGCATTGCGAAGTTGCAATCATGGCAAGCCCAATTAGTCGCCGCATCAATATGATTCGGATCAATTTTGATCGATTCGGGTGTTGCATAATCGCCAAATGCGTGTATCTTTTCCAAATAATCAAAAAACGGAAGGGTGATGTTATGGCGGATGACGACTCTCTCAAACCGCACCACAAGACATGGTCGGTCGGTACTTTGACTTACACCCGCGGCAAACTCGTGCTGCTCTTTTTTCTGCTGCTGGCCGGGGACTTCGTGTGGGCGCTCCGCGACCGCTCGATCGGGCCGATCACCCAGCTCCTGTTCAAGAACTACGGCGCATCGGACTTCCTCAACGGCCTGATGCTCAGCTCCATTCCCTGCGTCATCGGGATGGTGCTCGGGCCGATCATCAGTTACCGCTCCGACCGTTTTCGCAGCCGGCTCGGCCGCCGTATTCCGTTTCTCTTCATCACCACCCCGGTCGTCTTCGGCGGGATGGTGGGGATGGCGCTCAGCGCGATCTTCGCCAATTCGATCAATCACCTGTTTCCCAATCTGACCCATAATGAAATGGTGCTCTATCTCCTTGGCGGCTCGTGGATTTTCTTTGAATTCGGAGTGATCGTGGCCTCGGTGGTTTTTTACGCGCTGA
>JBFWIO010000383.1:0-3303 GCA_050255955.1 Victivallaceae bacterium | reverse complement strand
AATAATTTGGTCGCGGCCTCAATGAGTCGCGGCGCGGTATCGATGGCGGGTCCGCCGCCGAGAACCGGCCGGACTTCGTAGCCGCCGTGATTAAAACACTCCGGCATTGCGATATAGCCGAGCGGAGAGTTGCTGAGCGCGGCGACCATCCGGAAGCGCCCTCCCATCGCCGCCTTGACCGCCAGCCCGACTTCGGTGAAGGGCTCGGCGGGAAGCGCCGCGATTTCGAGGTCCCCGAGCGTCAGCCGGACAAGGTCGGCGTGATGAACCCGGCCCGACGAATTTTTGGCAAAAGCGATCAATTGTTCGGCGAAGAAACAGGCGACCGGCCCGTCGCCCGCGGCGAGGCCTTCGCTGGTCATGTCGCCTGAGCGGTTTTTGCCGGCGTTGCGGTTGAGAACCGCTTCGGCGTCGGCCACTTCGGCGGCGCCGACGCTTCGGCTCGGCCAATCAAAGGGGGCGGTTTTGACCCCGACTGCCGCCGCCTTGACCGGCTCAAGCCCCGTCAGCATCGCCGCCACCACGGCGGCGTAGCCGCTCCCGATCCGGCAGGCTTCGGCGTAGCTGGTCTGGCCATTGGGATCAGCGATATTGAAGTGGTTGATATTGCCGGAGCAACCGATCAGAGTGGTGACCTGGGGATCGCCGTCGGGGCGGCCCTGGAGCGCGCGTTCGAGCCGCCCCGGCCAGTCTGCCGAAATTAGATCGCCGCCGACGGTGTCGGTGTGGTTGACCAGATTGACGATCAGCGCCGCGAGGCGGTTCTGCTGCCGCAGTGCCAGCACGGTGATCTCGTCGTCAAGCGTGCCCTCGGGGCGGAGTGCGTCGGGATTGAGTTTGCCGGGATTGGTGGCGACGGTGCCGTTCTTCATCCAGTACCGGCGGTTGAACGCGAGCTTGTTGCCGCGACAACTCCCGGCGAGCAGCTCGGCCGGCTGCAAGTTGGCGACCGCCCGCTTGACTGCCCGGAAAGCGGCGGCGGCGATCACTTCGTACTGAGCGGCGGCTTCGGGCAGCCCGAAAAGCGGCGCGGTGGCGGTTCCGGTGTGGGTGTGGTTGGCGGTGTAAATAAGCTTGCCGGCGAAATCAAACCCGGCCCCGGCGATCATGCCGCGGGTGAGGGCGAGCACTTGACTTCCGACTTCGCAGAGGTCAAAGCTGACGATTCCGCCGGTCACATCACCCGAACGGAACAAGGTCACCCGGACAAAGAGATCGTCGCGCACTCCCCGGCTCCGGCGGCTGTTGAGATAGCCCGCAAGCTCGGTGCCGTTGGGCGGGGTGATGATTTCGCGGGCTATTCCGGCGAGGACTTCACTCATGAATTCACCTCGATGAATCTGCCGTTTTCGCGCGCGGAGCGGTGGGCGAGTTCGCAGAGGAGAACGTTGCGCAAGCCGTCTTCGGCATTGAGCGGCCGTTTTTCAAGACAGGCGAGGGCGTGGTGATCGATCACCCCCTGATAGATGTTGGGAAATGCCGCCGGTTCGAGCGCTTCCTGCGACGTGAAGCGGTCGATTTCGAGCCGGACTTTGAGCGGTTCGCCGGGATGACCGGAGAGCTGAAAAAGCGTCCCGTAGCCGCGCAATACCGCCTTGTCCCCGTAAATCTCATACCCGAGGTTGCTCAAGGTTCCCCCGAGACCGCCGCGTAGTTCGCTGAACGCGACTTTGGCCGACATCCGGCGCCCGTCGGCGAGCTGGAACTTGATGTAGGCGCCGTCTTCGACCGCGGTCGGCATCAGCTTGGGAAGATAAACCGCGGCAAGCCCGGTGACGGTCGAGTCGAAAAGGTACTCCGCCATATAGAAGCAGTGGCTCGCGACATCGCCGATGGGCCCGCCCATCTCATCCGGCCGGGAGCAGCGCCAGGTGGCGGCTTCCGCCGGATTGTACCCGTAGGCGAATTCCATGTGAAAGCAGCCGTCGTTGACGACGCCGAGTTCGCCGCGCGCGATGAGTTCGCGACCAAGCCGGTTATAGGCGTTGTAGACCATCATGTGATCGACGCTCAGGGGGAGCTTCTTCGCCGCCGCCAGCCGGACCAGTCCGGCGGCTTCGGCGGAGTTCGCGGCCAGCGGTTTTTCGACGATCACCGCCTTGCCGGCGTCGAGCGCGGCGGCGGCGAGTTCGGCATGGCTGCGGTTGTTGGTGGCGATGAATACGGCGTCGATGTCGGGCGAAGCGAGCGCCTCGGCGATCGAAGCGAACCAGCGGAGGCCGAGCGCTTCCGCCGCCGCGCGGCGACCGGGATTGAGGTCGGTAGCACCGACCAGCTCGGCATGGGGCGGCGGGCTGAAACGGTCGCGGTCGCAGCCGAAGCCCTCTTTGGCGATCCGGTTTTCGGCGATGCCGCCGAAGCCGATCAGCGCGTAACGCACTTTTTTCATTTGAAATTCCATTCCCGGGTTTATTTCATGCAGGCGTCGGCGACTTTGCGGAAGGCGTCGATGCAGAGCTGCATGTGCGTTTCGCTGTAAACCGGGTGGGTGAAGAACGAAATGGTGCGGTCGGTGAGGTCGTGGGCGACCTTGCAGTCGAACTTGGTGTAATCGATGTTGCGCGACTTGGGATCATAAAAGGGATAGTCGGCGGTGCCGAAGCCGTTGCGCTCGACGTAGGCGCGTTCCTTGTACATTTCCGGCCAGAGGACGCTGTAGACCGGCACCCCTTCGGCCCCGATTGCGCCGATGAAGTCCTTGACCGGGCAGATGAGCTTGTCTTTGTCGAGCACAAAGGGCGCCCACCAAAAGGCGTTCTTGCGCTCGGCGGTGTCAACCGGGACATTGGTGACCAGCGGGTGATCTTTCAAGGCTTCGATCAGCATGCGGCCGTTGCGGATGCGGTTGGCGAGGTTCCACGAATCGAGCCGTTCGAGTTCGCACAGACCGATCTGCGACTGCATTTCGGTCATCCGGAAGTTGAAGCCGACGCGGCGGTGGATGTAGAGGAGTTTGCCCTCCATTTCGAGCAGATTCAGCCGTTCCTTGACGTCGTAGCCGTGGTCGCGGAAGCTGCGGCATTCCCACGCGAGGTCGTCGTCGTCGGTGACCACCATGCCGCCTTCGCCGCCGGTGGTGAAGTGTTTGCTCTGGCAGAAGCTGAAACAGCCGACATCGCCGATGGTACCGGCCTTTTTGCCTTGGTATTCGCCGCCGAAGCATTGGGCGCAGTCTTCGATGATTTTGAGGTTGTGGCGGCGGGCGAGTTCGAGGATCGGGCCCATGTCGGCGACCACGCCGTAGGGGTGGACGACGATGATGCCGCGGGTGCGCTCGGTGATCAAGCGCTCGATCGCGGCGGG
>JBFWIO010000382.1:0-3304 GCA_050255955.1 Victivallaceae bacterium | reverse complement strand
AGTAGCGAGACCTTATAAACAACAATTCTGAGTTCCCGCCTTATAGACCGGAAGCTATGTCAGGTTTTTGTTGTTAATAAGGTTTCTATGCTCTTGGAGCTGGTGGGAGTCGAACCCATGACCTATACGTTGCGAACGTATCGCTCTAGCCAACTGAGCTACAGCCCCATTTTATTTTCAACACTGTTTAATATAGCAGAATTTTTGGGATTGTCAAGCTCGGCAAAATGCTTATTTACATTTTTTATCCGCTACTATCCACTGACGCAACACCGGGGAAAAATTCAGGGAAACGGCAAACAACTGCCGAACGCCAGCAAATCCGACACCGGCTGCGTAATCATCAGTCCGCTCAGCCCGAGCCAGCGCGGCAGCAGCACCACCAACGGCAAAAAGTAAATCCCTGCCGGGTCGAAGAGATAAATGTCGCCTGCGCCGCCTTGCCGATCGACTGAAACAGCATATTGCCGGAGGAGGAAATTCCGGCGGAGCCGGCGGAAGGCTGTGCCGCATCAATAATCTACCGAAATAATTCAAAAACGATTTGCATTTTCCGATTATTTGATTATTTTAACAATTAAACAGTTATAGAATCGTTAAACTAAAAGGATTGGGATTATGGAAAACATGTGTTCTTGTCAAGTGATTCACGAAGAGGCGGTCGAACGGGTGCGATCCGTGCTGGCCGGGGAATTCGAGCTTCTTGAGATGGCGGAGATGTTCAAAGTGCTGGGCGACGCCACGAGGCTCAAGATCATCAATGCGCTACTGATCTCCGAACTGTGCGTCTGCGATGTGGCGGCGGTGATGGGGATGAGTCATCCGGCAGTGTCGCATCATCTCAAGATTCTACGGCAGACCCGGTTGGTCCGCTGTCGCAAGGAGGGAAAAATCGTCTATTACGCGCTCTGCGACGATCACGTCGGCATGCTCTTCGATCAATGCAAAAAACATGTGGGTGAGGAATAAAATGATATACAGAATTGACAATCTTGCTTGTACCGATTGCGCGGCGCGGATCGAAGCGGAAGCACGAAAATTGACCGGGGTAAAGACGGCGCATGTTCACTTTGCCTCTGGACGGATTGAGCTTGATTTGGATGACACGGCCAACGAAACTGAGATCTTTCACTCGCTCGCCCGGCATGTCCGCCGGATCGAGCCGGAGGCCGTGCTGCGGCCAATGCTGGATCACGGACATGACCACGACCACGATCACAGCGGACGCTGGACGCTGATCGGGCTTGGCGTGTCGGCGATATTGTTCGCGGCCGGCTGGACTCTGATGGCGAAAGACACGCCGCAAATGGTGATTATCGGCGTCTTCCTCGCGGTCTATCTCATCTCCGGCTACCGGGTGCTGCTGGCGGCGATCCGTGATATTTTCTCTCGCGATATCTTCAACGAAAACTTGCTGATGACCGTTGCCACTGCCGGAGCGTGGGTGCTGGGCGAATACGCCGAAGCGGCGGCGGTAATGCTCTTCTTTCACGTCGGCGAATACTTTCAATCGCTTGCAGTGGCGCGTTCGCGCCGCTCGATCGCGGGGCTGATGGATATCCGTCCGGAATTTGCCAATCTCCTGAAGGACGGCGTCGCGACGCCGGTCGATCCGGCAGCAGTTGAAATCGGCGATTTGATCGCCGTTCGGCCGGGCGAACGCGTCCCGCTCGACGGTGTGGTGCGTTCCGGCGCCTCCCGGCTCGACACCGCGGCTTTGACCGGGGAATCACTGCCGCGCGCGGTCGGGAGCGGCGATCCGGTATTGAGCGGAAGCATCAATCTCTCCGGCTTGCTCGAACTGGAAGTCACCAGCCTG
This sequence comes from Victivallaceae bacterium, assembly GCA_050255955.1. Lineage (GTDB taxonomy): Bacteria > Verrucomicrobiota > Lentisphaeria > Victivallales > Victivallaceae > JAVBUI01. Next base: position 1,485 of record JBFWIO010000382.1, on the reverse strand, counting down.
AGCGCCGATTCGACGGTCAGCCGGATATTGGCCGAAGTCGAACACGCGACAAGCCGTAAATCGAAGAGCGAACACTTCATCACCCGATTCGCCAAAGCCTACACCCCGGTGGTGTTCGGACTTTCCTTGCTGCTGGCGTTGATTCCGCCATTGGCGTTCGGGGGCGAATGGAATGACTGGATCTATCGGGCATTGGTGTTTCTGGTGATTTCCTGTCCGTGCGCCCTGGTGATTTCGGTGCCATTGGCGTTCTTCGCCGGAATCGGCGGCGCGTCCCGAAGAGGAATTCTCTTCAAAGGCGGCAACTATATGGAAACGCTCGCCCGTGTATCGACGATCGCTTTTGACAAAACCGGCACTTTGACCGAAGGTCTGTTCGCCGTACGGGAGGTTCGGCCCGCCCCGGGATTCGACCGGGAGACGATCCTGGAATCAGCGGCATATGCCGAGGCGAACTCCACGCACCCGATCGCGGTTTCGCTTCGCGCGGCATGGGGCGGAAAGCTTGACCCGGCGCGAATCGGCAACGTCGAGGAGGTTGCCGGCCAAGGAGTCCGCGCCACTGTCGACGGCAAAGAAATCGCGGTCGGAAACGCCAAATTAATGGAATCCTGCGGCGCGGCTGTGCCGGACCAACCCATTTCCGGCACGGTCGTCCATGTGGCGGCCCGCGGCGCCTACGCCGGAAGCATCGCGATTGCCGATGCGCTGAAATCAGATGCCGCGCATGCGGTCGAACAGCTTCGGGCTGAGGGCGTCCGCCGGATGGTTTTGCTGACCGGAGACAATCGTCCGGCGGCGGCGGCGGTGGCGGCTGAATTGAAACTGGATGAAGTCCATGCCGAACTTCTGCCGACCGGCAAAGTCGAATGCCTCGAACGTTTGATGCATGACCGCGAACCGGGCGAAACTTTATGCTTCGTCGGCGATGGCATCAATGACGCGCCGGTTCTGGCCCGCGCCGACGTCGGCGTCGCGATGGGGGCGCTCGGTTCCGACGCTGCTGTCGAATCCGCCGACGTGGTGCTGATGACCGGCGAACCGTCGCGTTTGCCGGAGGCGATCCGTTTCGCGCGGCACACGCTCGGGATCGTGCGCGGCAATATCGGCATCGCACTCGGCGTGAAGCTGATCGTGCTGCTGGCCGGAGCCGCCGGGCTCGTGACAATGTGGGCGGCGGTCTTCGCCGATGTCGGCGTCTGCCTCCTGGCGGTGCTCAACGCGCTCCGGGCGCTGAAACTGCCCGAAAAAAATGCCCGCTGAAAATAACGGCGCCAATCACCGCATTGCCGTATAACATTTAATATAAGGATGATACAGAATCAACTCCCCCCGTCTGAAATTCATCTTACGTACTTGATCGCGTAACATGAATGAACGAGTTCCTATGCTCATCCGGGCACAAGACCCGGATGAGTCCTTTTTAGAATTCAGGACAGAATAATCTCCCGGCAACTCTTGCCGGCGGGAATCATCGGCAACACA
>JBFWIO010000381.1:0-3337 GCA_050255955.1 Victivallaceae bacterium | reverse complement strand
GAGATTGCGAAGACGTTCGAGCGTGTTGGAACCAGATATTTTTCTGAATTTGGTTTCTTTTTTACCGGTCCTTACATTGGATGTTTCGTATGGAATCAGGTCGTCACTGTAGAGCGCGGTCGCAAGTCCCTTGTACAAAACTCCGGTACGGCTTCCCTCAGGATCCACAATCTGCTGCGAGATTGCCGCCTGGAGTTCGGCGGACATTTCGGGGCTGTCTCCAAGCGAGCGCCCGATGGCCAGACCGGGAACCAACTTCAACTGCCCCTCGAGCGTCTGGACGCGGGATGCCGCTCCGATCTGGCGGATGTAGCCGAGCGATTCGGCGGCGGTTCCGAGCCCGGTGCTCTTCATCACGTCAAGAATCGATCCGGCGAGCTGACTGGACTGTACCGCGCCGCCGGTTTTGCGCTGGACCTCCAGCGCGAGCGCGAATGCGTCCTCAAACTGCGGATTGGTCGCCGAGCCCTTTGCCGAAAGCGGGCCTCCCGCGTTGCGGTAAACTTCCGCCATCGTCATTCCGCTGCGCTCGGATACACGTTTCATCATGCGGTCAAATTCGGCAGTGCCTCCCTCAAATGTGGTCGGCAAGTTGAGAAGTGCGGCGTTTCTGGCCTGATCCATCGTGACGTTGGTTTCAGAGGCAAGGCGTTTCGCCTCTCGCTGTTTCTCGATCAACTCCTGAACTTTGCCGATCACCAGATTGATTGCCCCCATCGCGCCGGAGATGCCGACGAACGCCTGAACCATGTCGGTAACGCTGAGCGTCACCTTGTCGGTGCCGTTGCCGAGCTTCAAAAACCCGGCAATACCCTCATCGGATGATTCTTTCATCGATTTTTTGAGAGCGCGGTATTTCTGCTGCAACCGGTCGATCTGTTTTTCCTGTTTGACCAGTTTATTGTACAGATCGCGGTCGTCGGCGGTCAAGCTGAAGTTGATAGGTCTGCCGTCTGCCATTTGGGCCTCACTGGTTTCTCATCATCACAAAATAATCAGCGTAACTCGGGATATAGTCAGGCGCTAAACCCTGTCGCCAGAGCCGGTGCCGGATTCCTCGAGCTTTTTTTTTTCGAGAATCTCATGGATCGCCGGAGTATCGAGCATCGCCTCGGCAATGCCGGAGTACGCCTCGCCTCCCAAAAGGCCGCGTACGCCGATTTCCAGCTCCGATAGATCGTACAGGACCCGGATTGCCTCGACCGCAATCCGGCGCATGGTATCCTCGTCGATGCCGTCAAGGACGCCGTCTCCGGTGATCGCTTCGAAAATGCGCTCGGCGGCGTCGGCGAGGAAAACCAGTTCCGGACGCGAGACCGATTTTTCCCACGCCCCGGAGGCTCCTATTTTGTCGATCATCGGGAGCGAGCAGCGCGGCGCGGACGGGAGCGCAATCGGGATGCTGTATTTTTCGCCGTTGGCCATCGTGACCTCGTAGGCGGTTTTGACCGATCCGTAGACCATGTCGCGGCGGACCATATCCGGCGTAAAATCGCGACGGAATCCGAGGTAGAGTTTTTCGCCGCACGGTTTAAAGTCGTATTTTTCCGGGGAGTATTCAAGGAATCCGGGGCCGGGGTAAATCAGCATCCCCATTTGATTGTCAACGCCGAGCACCCGGCGGCGCATCAGGTTTCCAGCGAACCGCTCGGCGACCGCCGCCGGAACCGCGTCGCCGACCGCGAAATAACAGAGCGGCGGGAGTTCACCCGGCGTCCGGCGCATCGCGCGGGCGTCGATTAGTTTAAATTTCAGCGTTTCCCATATTTTCATCGTCTCGAACTCCCCGATCTTAATTTGTTGGCCGATACGCAATCGATCTCGACGCTGTTGGCGTCAAAGCCGCCGATCCTGACCACGGTGTAAAATTTATCTTTGCCGATTTCCTCGACGGTGTCGTTCACCGCCGGGAACTGAAACTGCGTCCGGTTGAGCACCACCCGGATCGCGGTTTTCTCGACCTCTGAATCATCATAGGCGGATCGCTCGACGCCGGTTCGCGCAATCGACGCCGGGCCGGTGCCGATCACATCGAGCCCGCGCATCAACCGAACATTGCCGCCGAAAACGTTGGCGAGGTTGTACTCCAGTATGCCGCGGTTGGCTTCCTCAATATCCATTTACATCGTCTCCACTTTGATCACCCGGTAGAAACAGAAATCATCCTCGGCGCCCTCGTAAGGTTGGCCGCTGCTGAAACTCTCGATCATCACGCCCGGCTCGGCCGCCATCAGTTCCTCGATCACCGCGTCGGTGGCGGCGAGGAATTTGGCGTATTCCTCGTGGTACAGCGTTTCGTCGGAATTGCGCGGAGCACCGAGCACGATATTGAAACTGCCCCTGGTCTGGAACGCCATCAGCCCGAGCCCGGACGCGGTCCGCGTCCCGGAGATCGCGCCGTCGTACCGGATCAGTGCGCGGGCTTGCTCCGGTGCCGGCGCGGGTCCGAGCTGGAGAACCACCATCGACGCCGCTTCGGCGGCGTCTCCGGCCCCCATAAGCTCGCGGAATGCCGGGCAACTCCCCAGCATCGCCGCCAGCGCCGCCATGCGCGAGCGGCTCAGCATCACGCCCCCGCAAAGGCGAAGAAGTCGCTCGCCGAGAGGAGCGGCCGGAACTGAAGCTGGCCGGTCGCCGAGACGCCGCCCTTGAGGCTCGCCGCATCGACGAAGCTTTTGCCGAGGGTGATCGAGAACACTTCCGGCGTGGTGACCGCGCCCTGATTGACGCCGGAGAAATAGATGGTGACCGCTCCGGCCGGGAGGTTCCCGGTCAGCAAATGCGCCGCGGTGATGCTGGAGATGTCGCTGAAATCCACCGTCACGCTCGGCGTGTGGCGGTCAATGCGGGCGAGCGTCGGATAGCTCGCGCCGTTTTCTCCCTCGTTGGTCACCACGTTGTAGCCAAAATTGACCGCGACGTTGGTCACGCCGCCGATCGGCGTGTCGCCGATTTTGACCGCGCCCAGGGTGTAGATGTCGCCCGTGATCAGGCCGGGAAGCGAGCGGGTGGTTCCGGCGGCAAGCGGGGCGGAACTGCCGTCAGAGCTCACCGGGTAAATCGAGAGCCCGAGCGTCGCGGTCTGCCCGGCGGCGGCGGTGATCTGATCCGGCACCGCCAGCCCGAGCGCGGCGGCATAGGAAATTGCCGCGGCGGGGTCGTATTCGCCGGTGGCGAGCATTTTCAAGAACGACATGGTGAGGCCGGTGCTCGAAAGCGCGGTCGCGGCGTTGAGCAACCCGAGGTTGTGAGTCTGAAAACTCACCACCGGTCGGCCGGTCAAGGTGGCGGCAAAGCTCGGGCGTGGGGCTCCCGAGGCGTGGATCATTTCGGCCTG
>JBFWIO010000380.1:0-3370 GCA_050255955.1 Victivallaceae bacterium | reverse complement strand
GATCAGCCGTCTGCCGTAACGGGCGGGATCGGCGGCAGAGTACAAAAAAACGGCCATCGCCCACGCGCCGAGTCCGCCGAAGTGGATAAACTGAAGCCGGGCAAATTCGGGAGCGGTCACGTGGATCAGGCCGGGGAGCGCGAAAAGCAGCAGCCCCGCGCTCCACATCATCGCCCAGCGCCAGCCGGGCGAACGCCAGTCGCCGATCCCGCCGGGGAAACCGAGGAGAGCGAGCACCAGCGCGATTCCGGCCGCGATCGGAAAACAGTTGGCCGACCAGCTGATCACCAGATAGTCGAAAAAAGTGCCGGGGAAAAACGCCGTGGCCTCCGGCATCACCGCGATGGTGCCGAACTTGAGGGGCAACAGAAAGGTTGCCGCCAGCAGAAAAATTTCCGCCGGACGGGCGAATGCGGTTTCCCGGAAGCTTTTCACTGGCCGCGGCTCCATTTGAAGTTAACGTGAAAAAACGATAGTTCGCCGCCCCGAGGTCATGATCCGGCGTTCAAGATGGGCCTTGACCGCGCGGGACAGCACCCGGCGCTCGATTTCCTTGCCGAGCTGTTTAAGCTCGTCGGGACTGTTTTCGTGGGTGATCCGCTCGACGTCCTGTTCAATGATCGGGCCCTCGTCGAGTTCGGCGGTGGCGTAATGGGCGGTCGCTCCGATCATCTTGACCCCGCGCTCCCAGGCCCGGAAGTAAGGATTGCCGCCCTGAAAGGCGGGCAGGAAAGCATGGTGGATGTTGATGATCCGCTGCGGATAGTGGCCGATGAAGTCGTCGGACAGGATCTGCATGTAGCGGGCCATCACCACCAGATCGATGTGATGACGTCCGAGGAGGTCGAGTATCTGCTTTTCCTGTTCGCTTTTGCGTCCGGGGTGCATGGGGAAGCAGTAAAAGGGCACCCGGTACTTGGCAGCCACCGTTTCGAGGTCGGGGTGGTTGCTGATCACCAGCGGAATTTCGCACTCAAGGTCGCCCTCTTCGCGGAGGGTCAGAAGGTCATAGAGACAGTGCGAAGTTTTGGAAACCAGGATCGCCACTTTCTGCAAGTCTTCGCGGTAATGGATCGAATAGTCGAGCTTGAGCTTGGCGGCAAAACCGGCGAAGTCGCTTTCCAGCGCCGCGCGGGTGATCGCCATGTCCGAGAGATCGAGCCGGATCCGCATGAAATAGCGGTTCTCCTCGATATCGGTGTACTGCCGGCACTGAAGAATGTTGAACGATTTGCCATAGAAAAACGCGGAAATCTCCGCCAGCAGCCCCTTGCGGTCGGTGCATTGAATCAGAAAAATTGCTTCTCTCATCTTTTTACTCCAAAAAACGGACGATTTCGCGTTGAATCTGGAACAGCACGTCCTTGTTTTCCTTGAAAAACTGATCCGGCGAACCGACCGGACGGTCATCATTGTCGGTGATTTTCATCTTGAGCGCGCCAAGCGAGGTCTGCGGCAGGTCGGCTTTGTACTTTTCGCTGACAAAGGAGACATCGGACCAGCCGGCCATCACCGCGTAAGCGCGTTTGACGGCGGGATCGAGCAGATTGAAGCCGAGCGAATAATCCGCCGGCGGATTCTTGACCCCGAGGAAAGGCGCGAGCACCGGAACGATGTCGAGGTGGCTCGACAGCCCCGAGTAGACCTGCGGCTTGACACCGGGAATGCGGATGATCAACGGCGTCATCACCTGTTCGTTGACGAAAGTGCTGTTGTGCCCGAGGTAGCCTTTTTCGTAGAACTCCTCGCCGTGGTCGCCGACCAGCACGACAATGGTATCTTCAAGCAAGCCGGTCTCCTTGAGCGCGGCGAGCACCCGGCCGAGCTGTTGATCGAGGTGATGATTGGCGTTGACGTAACGGTTGAAAATCTTCGGCCCGTCCTCGGCCCGGCGGAGCCGGGTGTAATCGAGCTTCGACATATAGTCCTTGCGGATTTCCGCGTCGGGCGGGAATTCGTAGGGGGCATGGGGAGATTCAAAGAACATGAAGGCAAAAAACGGTTTGTCCTTGCGCGCCGGGCTCTTGAGGAAGTCGACCAGCCGGGTCACGTTGAGGCGGTCGCGCATCCAGGAGAGATCCTGATCGTAGCTGTAGAGCGCGGCAGTGGGAACCGCCGAGAACACCGTCTTGTCAAACTCGGGATAGCTGAATTTGGCCGAGGTGATGCAGCTGAAATCATAACCGTCCTCCAGCAGCCAGTCGATGAAAAGCGGCCCGCGCCGGCTCTTGAGAAAAGGATCCCAGTAGTTGCCGTAGAGCCCGTAAAACATCGTGAAGACCCCCTGCCGGGTGCCGTTGCCGCCGCTGTAGTTGCGCTTGAAGCTGACCGCGTCGGCGGCGAAGGCGTTGACCGTCGGCATGATTTCCGGGGTCACCATCCCGGCGCGCCAGGATTCGCAGGCAAGCCAGACGATGTTGTATTTTTTGCGGGCGGGGTCGCGCTCGATCGGGACAAGCGGGTATTTGAGTCCGCCCTTGTACTTTTTGAGATTGCGCTCAAGGCTGATCAGCTCGCGGTCGGGCTGTTTCACGCCCAGTCCGCGATAGAAATTACGCATGCTCGAACTGAGGAAAAAGGGAATGTCGTCCGCCGCCGAAAGCGGCCGCGGGTTGCCGACGTAGGAGGCGTAACTGTAGCAGAAAAAGGAGACGAAAAAGAGCCCGAGAAGCAGAACCGCGACAAGGTATTTGCGGTAACTTCCGAAAAGCCGCCAGATCAGTTCCCGCAAGCCTTTCCAGTAGACCGCCGCCGCCAGCAAGCCGATCTGAAAGGCGACGATGCCGGCGATGATCAGCGACAAACTGACCAGCGTTTCCCGGCGCAACCCCATCGAGGCGAACCCGCCGGGGGTGGTCAGGAGATTCCAGACCAGTCCGTTGAACTGGAACCCGAAGTTCTGCAGCAGCGCCGCATTGAGCATCAGCCAGAAACCGCCGAGGACGCAGTAGGCAAAAGCGCCGGTCAAAAGCACCCGCCGCCGCCACGGCGCGGCCCCGGCCCGGCGGCTGAAGTGCCGGATCGCCAGTGAAATCACCACCGCGGGCAGAAGATAAAATAACGGATAAGAGATCCACGCGCTGCCGATCAGCAGCACGGTAGCGGAGTCCCAATCCTTGATGTGATTGACGAAAAGGCCCAAAAGACCGAAGAAAACGAAAAACTGCAGCGTGTAGTACGCCGTCAATTCCTTGAGTCCGGTCGCCGGTTGCACGGGTTCGGCACTGCTCATTTTTTACTCCTTACTGGTAGTACATGGAGGGAAAGGTGCCCCGCACCGATTCCACGGTCGGAATGTCGAGCGCGGCGGCGTGGTCGGCGAGCCCCCAGCGGCGGCTGAAAGGCCAGAATACGACGAACGCCCTGCCGA
>JBFWIO010000379.1:0-3396 GCA_050255955.1 Victivallaceae bacterium | reverse complement strand
CCCACGTCTTCCCATCCGCCCCATACAACCCCAACTTCCCTCGCGCCAACACCAGCCGCGGCGAAACCGTCCCGGTCCGCAACCCCTCGTCAAAACTCTCAAACCGGAACCGCCCCCGCACCGGACTCTGATCCAACAACTTCACCACCTTCCCCGATACCTCCCCAATCCGGTACGCCGCCTTGCCCGCCGTGAAAAACGCCCCCTTCACCCCCAGCTCCGCCGGAATCTCGCGATCCAGCGTCAAAGTCTCGGCTTTCAAATCCACCGCCGTCACCTTCGCCTTGAAGGCCGGCTTGGCGCCGTACATATATGATGCCTTTTGCCGGCCGTCTTTTCCGATCAGAATCGCCCCGCTCTGCCCGGCAAACGCAATCCCGTCCAGCTTGAACTCCGGCTGCGGCGCGACCGCGTCGAAACAATAAAGCGTGTCCCCGTTGTCAAGCTTGATCTTGAGCGCGACCAATTCTTCGGTCTGCTTCAGCGCCTCAACGGAACCGATCATCGTCCCCGGCCCGTTCTCGAGCACCGTAACAAAGTTGGACTTGAGCACCTTTTCGCCCTCCCCCGCCACCCGGCGGCGGGTCACGAAAACCACCTTGTCCGGCGCGCCGCGCTGAGTACGCGGCGGCGGGCCCTCGCTCACGATCACCGTTTCGGCGCCGTTGGCCACCGGGTGTATCCGCAAAAACGTTCCTTTACCGCTTTCCAGCAGTTTCGAGGTTTCCGACACCGGCAGCTTCAACACCGCGCCGGGCCGGTTCGCACCGCTCCTGACATTGGTGAGATACTGATAACCGCTGCCGCGATAGCCGGTGAAACTGCGCGGGCCCTTTTCCATTTTGGCAAGTTTGGGATCGTCATAAAAAGTTCCGGCTTCCACCTTTTCCCCGGCCAGCGTGCCGCCGGATTGCGGCTTGAGTTCGAGATTGGTCTCCACTTTTTCGCCCGCGCTGTGGAAAAAGAGGTCATGCTGTTTCCCCCCCGCCGCACGGAAGACGTCGAGCACAATCAGTTTCCCCGGTTCCGGCTCGATCGCCAGGCCCGAACGCTCGTATTTGGTCATGCCGGGATAAACCTGCGGCGCTTCCGCCCGCAGATACTGGGCGAATTTACCCGGATCGTAAGCGAGAATGCGGCCGGATTTGGTGTCCTGCGCCCTGGCGTCGACCACCATCGTGTTGTGAACCAGCGTGTTTTCATAAAAGGCAAATCGCGTGGGATCGTCCGCCGAAGCGCTGTCGGGATAGCCGAAGTCCGGCATCAGCGGGCCCGTTCCGGTGAAGATCTCGAAATTCAGCGCGTCGCGGTGCTTGTGCCCCGGATAAAAACCGAAACTCAACCAGCAGGCCAGCGGTTTCGCGGGATTCTCATTCTGCAGCGAAGCCATGCCGTAGGCGGAGAGAAGGTTACTCCGGTAGCCGAACAAGGGATCGGCGATTTTCTCCGCCGCCGCCCGTTCCTCCGGCGTGATTCCCTTGGCGGTCAGCAGCAGCGCCGCGCTCTCCGGAGTCGGATTGGTGGCAAAAGAGTAGCCGAGAGTGCTGAGATTGCCGCCGTAAATCCCCTTCCCGGCGATGCTTCCCGAGTCACCCGAGGACGGCGAGTAGACGCCGCAGACCACCAGCTTGGCTGGATAGGTGAAGAGCCGCTTGGAGAACGGATGGAGTTCGGCGTAATTCATCCCGTAATCGCGCAGGATTTCGGCCATCATCGCGATGCAACTCAGCCACAACGCATTGTATCCCGGCGACTCCATCGGCGCGCCGTCGCCGAAAACGTTGTCGTAAAGCACGTAATCAAATGGCGCGCTGAACGGCACCGAATTTTTGCGGTAATCGGTCACCCAGCGGACCATCGCCTGGTCATCGGGCTTGCCGCCCCGGCCCTTGAGCGCGATTGCGATCTTGAGCAAGGCCCGCTGGTGCATCCCGAAGTTGCCCTGAATCCGGCCGTTTTCCGACATAATGTCGTTGGCCATCACCCGGAGCATGTTGTCCTCGATATTGGCCCGGATCGCGGCGTTGTCCTTGCCGGTCGCGGCGCGGAGCGCGGGGGCTTCTTTGTCCAGCACCGGCGCGACCTTTTGCCAGGATTCGGCGATCGCCGAGGCGATGAATGTCTCCCAGATCGCGTTGACGATCCGGCCGGTATAGTGGGGATATACTTCCTCGGCATACCGCGACTGCTTGTTGTAATCGTAAAGAGGATAGTATTCGGCGAGTTTGTCGAGCATCACGACCGCGCGTTCGGCAAAGGCCGGGTCGCCGGTGCGGACGTAGGCATCGGCCAGCTGCGGCAGCAGAGTCTCGACCCGGCGCTTCATCGTCCAGTGGTTGTAGTAGGCGACGAACCAGTATTTGCCCGGCTTGTCGCCGTCTTTCCAGCCGCGACCGTCATCGACATATTTGCCGGTCAGGAGCGATTTGTCCTTGAGGCCGCTCTTGAGGTAGGCGGCGTAATCGTTGTCCGGGAACACCGTTTTGCACTCCGGACACTGGAGTTTGAAAGGTTTTGTTTCGTCGATGATCCAACTGTAGCGGCCGTGTTTTTTGATCCTGTCCCCGCAGACCGGGCACCCGTCGCGGTGGACGTCAAAGGCGCGCGGGACCTCCGGCGGCGTGATCAAGGCGGCGTATTCCGCCGGCGGCCGCGCCGCCAGCTTCTTTTCTTCCGCGGTCAATTCGGGGGCGGCGACCGCCCCGACCGACCACCCCAGCGCCAGTGCGGCAAAAACAAGTCTTTTCATCATGATCCTTCCCGTTTACAGCGGTAATTTCGCCCCGGAAAGCGTGGCGCAGCCGTTGAGCTTTCCGATATTTTCTTTTTTGAGACCGGTGACCGCACCGCTGAATTCACAGTCGGTGAAATTAAACTCCTGTTTGGCCCCCGCCCGAAACTCGGCGCGGTCAAAGCCGCAGTCGATAAAGTCGATCCGCGTATTGGCCGCATCGATCACTCCCAGTTTCTCAACCCCGCTCACCCGGATCGGGAAGCGTTGCGCCGAAGCGAGATTGCGGGCCGCCAGCGTCAAACGCCCCGGCCCGTTCATCACCACGTCGCGAATGTTCACCCGGGCCGGAATCCGCACCTCGTGCGCATAGTCAAAGTCATTCGGACCGTAGGTGACCAGTGAAAAAAGCTGGACGTCCCCCGGCGCTTCCACCGTCAGGTCGGTGATCGAAATCGAGCCGTACAAATCCCCGATATCCGAACGCGCCCCGAAAATCCCGCTCGCGCCGTACACCCGGCAGTTGGCAATATCGATGTTGCCGCCCGCAAAAATAAACGCCGACCGGGGCGCAAAGTCCCACTTTGCCACATCCGCCTCCGGGGTGCAGTAGCCCGGCACCCGGGTCGAAATGCCGTGCACATCCGCGCCCCTTATAATGTAGT
>JBFWIO010000378.1:0-3401 GCA_050255955.1 Victivallaceae bacterium | reverse complement strand
ACGTGTCGTCAGTGGACACCGCCATCATGATGATCACCGCGAAAAAGCACCCCATCAAGCCGGCCGGCAGCATCCGCGACAGCGCCGTCGGGACCAGCATCTGATTGGCGGTCTGGGGGTCGCCGAAACGCTCCAGCGAGCTCCGGACCGCCGCCGCGTCGGCGGCGAAATTGGAATTGTGCATCAGCACCCAGGCGCAAATCGGAATCATCAGAAAGCTCAGGGTGATGATCTGTCCCCGCCATTCGCCGATGATCCCGGCCATCCGCGCCTCGTGGGCGCTCTTGGCCGAACAGCTGTACCCCTGTCCGCCCTGCCAGGCGCGGTACGTGTAGATGTTGATCAACACCATCATGATGAAGAAAAAAACATTGAAGTCCCTGATCTTGTCGGTCGCCTGGTCAAACGGATTGACCGGAGATGCTCCCGGGGGTGCATTGATCAAGCTGGCGGCGATCTCGCCGTAGCTGAATTTATGGAACAATACGGCAATGATCGCAAGCATGATCACCATCATCAAGAGGCCCTGGACGAAGTCCGAAATCATCACCGCAACCTGCCCGCCGTTGAGGGTCAGCACCAGTGCGATTCCGAGCATCAGCGCCATCGTCAATGGATACGTCGAAATCGCCACCGGCCCGAGTTCAACCGTCGCCGGCAGCCCGCCGAAAGCGATCAGAAAACGCGCGGTAACCCCCGGAAAAATGCCGTAATTAAGGACTCCGGAAACCCAGATGACCATGCCGGAGAAGATTCGGAAGCGGCGCCCGTAGCGCATTTCGAAAAACTGCGCAAGCGTCATCGCCCGGGTTTCGCGGAAGCGGTAGATGACCCAGCCGGAGAGGCTGATCAGCAGCATCACCGGGGTGGTCATGAACCCCCACCACTGTACCGCGAACCCGGCCTGATAGTACTGTTCAAAGTAAGCCGCCATCGAGATCGCGCCGAGCCCGGCCATGCCCTGCGCGACGCAGAGCAAATACCGTCCGGCGCAGCGGTTGGCGGCGAGGAAGTCGGAGACGCTTTTGACCAGACGGCCGGTCAAAATACCGGAGGCGAGGACGACGGTCAGCACCAGGGTGACGATCACCACATCAAGCAGCCCGAGATTCATGGATCAGGTTCCTTTCGGCTCCGCTCAGGCGCTTTCGCGGCCGATCAGCGACGGCTTGAGCCGCACCGATTCGACTTTGCGATCATAAAGCTGGGCGACCACCGCGTCGAAGACCCTTTTGCCAAGCTCGCGGAAAGGCTGGCGAATGGTGGTCAATGCGACCGGCAGTTTGTCGGTGAGATACAAGTCGTCGTAGCCCACGAACAAAACCTCGCTCCCGACCTTGAGTCCGCTCCGGAATGCCTGCCGCATCAGCCGCAACGCGATTTCATCGGAATGGGCGAAAATTCCGAGCGGCGGCGCTCCCGGCGTGGGGCGGTAAGCGGCGAGCCCGGTTTCCAAGACCTCGACGCTGACGGTTTCGGCGGCGAATCCGGCCTCGCGAAGCGCATTGACAAAGCCGCGGCCGCGCGGCCCCCCGGCGAACTCGCCGCCGGCGTGACAGCCGATCAACCGGCCGCAGCCGCGTTCAAGCAGCCGCCGCGCCGCCAGAGCGCCGCCGAAATCGTCGTCGATGCCGATCACCGGCAGTCCATCGTGGACGAAGTCGTAGTTGTAGGGGGCGATGAACACCACTCTGCCGCCGACCGCGAGGTATTTATCGATTTCGCTTTTCAGCAAAGCACGGTTGACCGGGTTGGGATAGGTGATCATTCCCGAATTGGAACTGATCCGGCTCATGAACTCAAGGTAGCAGCGGTCGCCGAAGCCGAAGAAGAAACTTACCGGGAAGCCGTGCTGCTGCGAGCCTTCGCTGATCCCCATCATCAGTTCGGCGGTCAGGCTGTTGCCGACGTCGGGCAGGAAGACGCCGACCGCCGCGGATTTGCCGCCGCGGGCCAGGAATTCGGCGGCGCGGTTGCGGCGGTAGCCCATTTTTTCGGCGGTTTCGAGCACCGTTTTGCGGGTGATTTCGGCAATCACTGCGTGTTTGTCCGGCTTCGGGTTGAGCACCCGCGAAACCACCGGTACCGAGAGTCCGAGTTCGTCGGCGATATCTTTCAAACGAATCATTTAGAATACCCCGTATTTGCCGTTGAAGCCGCCGGTGTAATAGAGAATCATCAATGCAAAAGCATGCGTCCGCTCCTTTTCCGGACGGATTTTGCCGTCGATGCTGTTAAAAAGCTTGCTTTCCCACTGCTTGTTCCCCGCCTTTTGCGCCGCCAGCAACAGCCAGCAGCGGGTCGGCAGGGTGGAAGCAAGCACCTTGTCGTCCTTGGCGAGGATGAGTTCATCGATCCGCCGGAAGAGCGCACCCGCGCCCGGCTGCGAGGGCGCGTAGAAGAGAATCGCGAAGGCATTGGCCAGCGCCCCCGGATAAAGCCTTTTGGTGTCGAAATGGCCGGGGGCGAACGCGAAGAAACCGGCTTCCGGTTTCCAGTAGGAAGCGAGTGCCCCCTGGACCTTTTCGGCCCACTCGGCGTAGTGGGCGAACTTGCCGGTGCCGAGCTGGCGCTCCAGCTTGGCGCAGGCGATCGCCCCGTACCAGACTTCGAGGTTGTCCATCAGGTACTTGATCCGGTAGCTCCGCTTGGCCCAGGTGAGAAAATCATCCTGCCGGACATCGAGCGCCGCCCCCATCGCTTGCTGAAGCTTGGGATAAAGTTCGCGCGCCAGGGCAAGATCGCCGGTCTGCACTCCGTAATACCACAGCGCATAGGCAAAGGTGGCCGGGTAGGAGTCGGCCGAATCGTAGTCGCCGGAGTCGATATAGCCGGGGTATTTGCCTGCCTTGTAATCGTGGACGGTGCCGTCGCCCTGTACGCGGTCGGCGTACCAGCGCAGCCACTTGACCGCGGCGGTGCGATATTTCTCCATACCGGTGACTTTCCTCGCCTGGATCAGCGCAATCGCGCAGAAATTGGAGAAGTAGGGGATGATCAACACCTTGTCGGCATCGGCGACGTTGTTGATCGCGCCGTCCGGCAGCACCCGGGCCATGATTGCATCGGCCATCGCGGCGACGGACTGACGGTCGGCGTCGCGGGCGGCCGCCGGACCGGAGAGCGCATCGTCGGCGAGAATCACCGCGGTGGGAAGCGGCACGAGAATGACCGGCTCCGGTGGCGGCGGAACCGCGGCGGCGGAAGGAGCCCGCGGGTTGAGCAACTGCACCGCATCGGCGACCACCAGACCGTCGGCGTCCCGGTTGGAGAAGCGGACTTCAAGTTTGTCGCCCTTGGCGAGAGTCAGCTTGTCCAGCGTCAAAAAAACGCCGTTATAGCGCTCGCGCATATTGACCTTGAACTCCTTGACGGTCTGGCCGTTGACCGTCAGCGTCACC
>JBFWIO010000377.1:0-3463 GCA_050255955.1 Victivallaceae bacterium | reverse complement strand
GCTGGTCCACGACCGCCCAGGTTTATCGCAGCAGTTCGGGGGTGACCATCACCAACAACAAGCTGCTTGACAAACTGCTGGCCGCGGGGACCTATTATGTCAAGGTCGACCGCACCGGAACGACCAGCACCAACTATCGTGTCGGCGTCACCGGGACCGCGTTCCCGACCGACAACACCGACGACAGCGTCGCGCTGGTCGAGTCGCTGGTTTCGACCGATCCCGATGACAAGCACAAGCTCGCCGTCTCCGCCGACGGCGTGATCAGCGGATACAGCGACTGGGCAGGATTCGGCGACACGACCGACTTCTACACGTTCACCCTGAGCGCCAAAGGCACTTATGTCTTTGAGCTTGGCGCACTGACCAACCGGGCAAGTTTTTCGCTGTTGCAGAAGACGGCCACCGGGACCACCCAGAAAGCCAACTTCAGCGTCACTCCCAGCGCCACCGTGAGCGGCGCCAGGACGGCACTGCTCAACCTTGACGAAGGCACCTACTATATTCAGGTGACGGCGACTGACGGCAACGTCGGCAAGAACACCGGTTACTCGGTTGGGGTGACCGGGCAGGGCGCCCCCGCCGGTGAAGACGATAACAGCGCCACCACCGCGTTTGTCAACAACAATCCGTTGAGTGCGGCCACGGGCGAATTGAACGGTTCGTTCAGTGACTGGGTCGGCTTCGGCGATGTCAGCGACTTCCGGATGATCGGTCTGGCGCAGGGCGCGGTCAGCCTGACGGTTTCGGTCGATATCGAAAATCCGGCGACAGTTTACCTGTACCGGGTGACTGAGCTCAATGCCGGTCCCGGCACTTCGCTCGGTTCGATTACTCCGACCCTGACTTTCGGCACCGACGGCTCGCTTACTTCGATCCGCAACAATGTCCTGACCATCAATGCCGGTTCGGCTACCGACATGACGACGTACAAGTACTACGTCGAAGTCCGCAGCACCGGGGCCGCGACCGGCAAAAACACCGATTACACGGTGATCACCTCCGGCGGCACCAATGACATCAATGCCGCAGACAACACCCAGGCCGGTGCGCAGATGATCGCGCTTGACGCCGACGGGGTAGCGGCGGCGATTCATGACGGCGGCATCGGCTATGGCGACAATCAGGATTATTACAAACTGGTGTTGGCCAAGGACGGTGTTTACGGCTTCAGCATCGACGGCCTGACCGGCTCGACCAGCACAGTGACGCTCCGACTGCTCAACAGCTCCGGATCTCAGCTCAAAACCGTGACTGTCAACCTGGCTGCCGGCGATAACATCGGCTTCATCGACAACCAGCTCTTGAGAGCCGGAACTTATTACCTCAACGTCAACGGTCCCAACGCCGGTTTCTCCGCCTACGATCTCACGATTGATGGCGCTTACAACCAGGCCGGCGGCAACAGTCGCGAGACCGCGCTTGATCTTGATTTCGCGGTTGTTCCGCCGTCCGGCGGCGCCGCCGCCCGGATGGCCGCGCCGGTCGATCTCTCGTCGGTGGTGACCATGGGCGGCAGTGCCGGAGGCTGGGTTGGAGCAGGGGATACGGTTGACTTTTACCGGTTCTCGGTGGAGAGCGACGGAAACTACAACTACGCTTTCCGCGGCATCGACAACGCGGCGGTGCTGACGATTTACGCCAAGAGCTTCAATTCGCTCGGTCAGGAGATTTCGTCGACAGCGCTCGGACAGATCAACAGCCGCGGCAAAGCCGCCGATCTTTCGCTGCTGCTGACCAGCGGCGACTATTATGTCGAGGTATCCAGCGCCAACGCGTCCAATCCGGTCAACACCAATTACTACATCGACGCTACCGCGACGACTTTTGCGACGCTCCAGGTGAACGGGCTCAATGCGATCGACTTTGCCGCATCCGGCTCGACCACCTGTCGCTTTGATCTGGCGATGGCCGGCGATATTTCGCTCAGCATCGACGGCGACGCCGCTCTGGTTCGCTACTCGCTCTACCACAAGGTCGGCAACGAGCTGGTGGAAATCAAGAGCTCGAACCGCGCCGGCGACCTCAATGTCAAGGATCTCGATGCGGGAACGTACTTCGTCAAGATCAATTACGCCGGTGCCGGAGCCGCGAATTTCGAGCTCGCGCTCGACCTTCCCGACCAGGTGCCCCCGGCGGCGGGTTCGCTGTCGCTCGATGCGGCGGTGGATGGCGGTCAATCGGCGGGATTGCAGCTGACGGGTGTGGACAGCTCGGAGCTGTCGTTCGGATTGAGTCCGGCCGAAAGTCTGTCGGCTGCCGGAACTGATCTCAGTCTTGATGCCGAAAAGCAGAATGTGCTGAAGCTCGGTTTGCTCGCCTGATAACTGAATCGACGCACGGAACCCCGTTTCGACGGGGTTCCTTTTTTTTTGCGCGGTTGATTTGTGATTTGGCGATGAGGTGGTATAGTACAAGGAGCTAATTTCAAAAGTCCTTGCGGCCGTCCGAAAGGTTTGTTTTTCCGTCTGACCGGGAGTGATTTCTGGACATACCGCTTTGGGAATGTCCCTTTGATCTACCCGATCATGTGGAAAAACATCCGCTTCCGGATCGTTCCGAAATGACTTATGCAATCGGCTCCGTGGTCAACGAATTCAGGAGTCGTGATTATATGGGAAGATCCAAAGTTCCGGTCGATCGACTGACCGAGTATCTTGAAACCCGGATACTGGCCGGGACTTTCGAACCCGGTTCGGCGTTGCCGTCGGTGCGGCGACTGGCGGCGAAATTCAATTTGAGTTTCGGCACCACCTACCGGGCGCTGGAGCAACTGGCGGACGAGGGCTGGCTTTCCCGCGCTCCCGGCACGGGGTTCCGCGTCAACGCGCCGCCGGCTCAGGACGCTTACGGGATTCGTATCGGAGTTGTGCTCGAAGTGGCTTCCGAAAACATCACTTCGGGCTATTTATGTTATCACGTGCTGCTTGGGTTGCGGGCGATGGCGGCCAAATCCGGCTGTTCGCTGCATTTGACCAATCTCCAGAGTGAATTGAACGCGGAACGACTCAAGCGCATTGTAAACGGCATGGCGGGAGTGATTTTCATCGGCGGCTATGATATTACCATGCGCGAGATGAATCTGCCGTGTCCGGCGGTCGGGGTGCTCATGCTCCGTTCATACGAAGGCCGGGTGTCCACCATCAATATCGATGTCTTTGACGTGGTTCAGCAGGCCTGCACCTACTTTGGCGGCAAGGGCATTGTCAAGGTGGTGATTTTCACCAGTGCCAAGCCGCTTTATCAGATGATCGGAACCCTTTTCCGGGTGGCGATGCAGACCAACGGCGGCGAAGCCGAACTGGTGGTGGGAGTGCCGGACGAAAAAATGCATTTTGAAAAAGGAACCGGTTATTTCTTTACCTCGGATCATGTGTTGCAAATCGTTTCCAACCGGTATTGTCAGCGTTTCGGAGTCCCCCTTGCGGAGCATCATGTGGTGCTCGGGGTGGATGGCAAGCGG
>JBFWIO010000376.1:0-3464 GCA_050255955.1 Victivallaceae bacterium | reverse complement strand
GTCAGCCCGTTGCGCGGGGGATCGATCACGATCATCGTTTTTTCAGGTTCGGCGCCCTCCATGAGTCCGGGCAACGCCTCGCAGGCGTCGGCGGCGACAAAGACCGCGTCGGCGCGGCCGCGCTGGGTCAAATTGTAGCGCGCGACGGTGACCGCGTCCTCGGCGAGTTCGGCGCCGCGGATTTCGGCGACTCCGGCTTCGGCGGCGACCGCCGAGAAGAGCCCGACGCCGCAGTAGAGGTCGATGAAGCGCTTGACCGGGTATTGGCGCAAGAGTTCGCGGAGCGCCCCGATCAACGCTTCGACCCCGCCCGGATTGACCTGAAAGAAGCCGCCGGCCGGCACTGCGAGTTCGCCGACCGAAGTCTCTTCACGAAGCCAGGTCGCGTTTCTGGGCGGCGCATTGCGGAAGAACTTGACCCCGTCGCGGGGGGTGTAGCGGAACGTCAGGTCCATCCGGTTGTGCACCGAATGGCGGAAGCCGGGGGTGGCGAGGAGTTTGGCCAGTTCCGCATTGATCGCCGGATGCGCCAGGGGACAGTGATCGATCGGGGTGACCGTCTGTTTGTCGTCGGCGACATAACCGATCATGGTTTCGCTGCCCTCTTTGTTGACGTGGAGCGAGAGTTTGTTGCGGTAGCCGTACGCGGGTTCGGGGGCGATCGCCGGCAGGATGCCCTCGACCGGCTCCAGTCCGGCCTGGGCGACGAAGTCGCGGAGCTGGGCGTCCTTGAGCTCGGTTTCATAGGCGTAATCGACATGGCAGTAACTGCATCCGGGGCAGCGCAAAAAGGCCGGACACTCCGGCTCGATCCGGCGCGGCGAAAGGGTGCCGAATTTGACCGCCTTTGCCCGCAGGAAATTGGATTTGACCGCGGTGACTTCGGCGATCAATATTTCACCCGGCAGCGCGGCATCGACGAATACCACCTGTCCCTCATGTCTGGCAAGTCCGTTGCCGCCGAAGACGCATTTCTCGATTTCAACTTTGATTCTGGTGCCGATTTCCATAAAAACCCTTTGCTGTTCACTTATTCATGCCATAATATAGCCGTGCGGCGCGGCAAAAGCGAGAAAAATTATAAAAAAAGCGACTTTCTTCGTGACATCATGGCGTTGGCATGGTATATTATATCAAGACCTTTTATCTCAAATCACAGCCGATGGAGAATATCATGAGTGTGCCGTTGCTTGATCTCACCGCCCAATACAAGACCATGAAAGCGGAAATCCTGGCCGAAATCGAAGCCGTCTGCGATTCCCAGGCTTTCATCCTCGGCCCGAAGGTCGAGAAACTCGAAAAAGAACTTGCCGCGTATTGCGGAACCCCCTTTGCCTGCGGCGTCACCTCCGGTTCCGACGCCCTGATCATCGCGTTGATGGTCGAGGATATCAAGGCTGGCGACGAAGTGATCACTTCGCCCTTTTCGTTTTTCGCCACCGTCGGCGCCATTGCGCGGGTCGGCGCGACTCCGGTGTTCGCCGACATCGATCCGGTGACGTTCAATATCGATCCGGCCAAAATCGAAGCCAAAATCACGCCCCGCACCAAAGCGATCATCCCGGTTCACCTTTTCGGCCAGAGCGCGGACATGGACCCGATCATGGAAATCGCCCGCAAACACAAGCTCATCGTGATCGAAGACGCCTGCCAGGCGATCGGCACCGAATACCGCGGCCGCCGGGTCGGCTCGATCGGCGATTACGGCTGTTTCTCGTTCTTCCCGAGCAAGAATCTCGGCTGCTTCGGCGACGGCGGACTGGTTACCGTGAATGATCCGGAAAAGGCCAAATTGCTCAAAATTTACCGCAACCACGGTCAGAGCGACACTTATATTCACCGTCACATCGGCGGCAACTTCCGGCTCGACGCGCTGCAGGCGGCGGTACTCTCGATCAAACTGCGTTACCTCGACATCTGGTCCGAAGCGCGCCAGCGCAACGCGGCCGAATACCGCAGTCTTTTCGCCGCCGCCAACGTCAAGGGGATCACGCTCCCCGGCGAAGCCGCGTACAGCACCCGGCACATCTACAACCAGTTTTCGATCCTCGTGGCCGACGGCAAGCGCGACGCTCTGCGCGCCCACCTTGCGTCGAAGAAGATCGGCTGCAATGTCTACTATCCGTTGTCGCTCCACTTGCAGGACTGCTTCAAGTATCTCGGCGGCAAACTCGGCGACAATCCGGTGAGCGAAAGAGTCTCCGGCGAAATCCTGTCGATTCCGATCTACCCCGAATCGACTTCCGAGCAGCGCCGCGAAGTGGTCGGGGCAATCGCCGAATTCATGAACTGAGGCGACTACGGTGGCCAAAGAAGAAAAATACAGCCGGACGTTTAACTTCAAAGTTTATTTTCGGCTTCTTAGTTATGCCAAGCCGTACTGGTTCCGGCTGTCGGTCGGGATCATCTCCGGTCTGCTGGTCGGGGGGTCGCTGTTTTTCGCCCTGATGATGATCCCGCGGATGGTCGGGGTGGTTGATCCGGCGACCGGCGGCAAGCACAAAGCGGATACGGTTGCGATCACTTCCGAAGCCCCGACTACCGATCCTCAGGCCAACGAATTGCTGGCCAAGGCATCGCATTACGCCAAGTCCTACAAACTGCCGGTCGAAGTTCGCGGTCGCGAGATTGACGTACTCTGGCCGAAGCAATTTTCTTTTGAAGTGGTCGGCTTCGACGGTCGGCCGGGGTGGCAGTTGCTGTCGCTATACGCAATCGGCTTCGTCCTTGCCTGGCTGATCAAAAACCTCGCCGACTACATCAATAAATACTGCATGCGCTGGGTCGGCAACAAAGTGGTCAACGACATGCGAAATATCATTTTCGCCAGTCTGATGGGCCAGTCCTTGCGTTTTTACGCGACCCACGATGTCGGGGAACTGATCAGCCGCAGCACCAACGACACCTCTTCAATCGAGCACGCGGTGTCGGAGACGATCTCGGATTTGACCAGTTGTCCGATTCAGGTGCTGGCGTGTCTTGCGGCGATTTTCGTCGCCTGCCGGGATGCCCAGAACTATTCGCTGATCATTATCGTGCTGTGCGGGATGCCGCTGTTGCTGTTGCCGATTTTCATCCTGGGACGGCTGATTCGAAAAATTTACCGCCGCAGCTATGCCCGGATCGCCAACGTCACCACCCGGATGCACGAAGTTTTCACCGGCATCCGGATTGTCAAGTCTTACAATACGGAAAAAGCCGAAATCGAGCGTTTCCGGGCGGTCAACCGCCGTTATTTCCGTGACGTGATTTCCGCGGTCAAGCTTCAGTTGCTGATGTCGCCGTTGATGGAAGTGGTGGCGGTGGCGGCGACGCTGTTTTTCCTGGTTTACGCGTATCAGCGCGGCGTTTCGATGTCCCAGCTGGCGGCGTTGCTGAGTCCGGCCTTCATGGCTTACCGGCCGTTGAAGGATTTGTCGAAGGTGCTCACCTACATCCAGCGGTCGATGGCTGCCGCCGACCGT
>JBFWIO010000375.1:0-3471 GCA_050255955.1 Victivallaceae bacterium | reverse complement strand
TCGGGTGTTACTTGCTTGCGGCGCTGTGCGGAATTGCCGCGATAGCCTTGGCCGGGTGTGTCGTTTGCGGGCTTGCAACCAGCTTGCTTTGGCCGGGGGCGGTGGTTTTGGCCGGAAAACGGTTTCCGCTTGCCGGAGCGTGGTTGTATGCGATGCTGGCCGCCGGCGGCGATATCGGAGCATCGATCGGACCGTATGCCATTGGCGTAATTGCCGACCGTGCCGCCGGCCAAACGTGGTTGAGCGGGGTATTGGCTTACAGCGGGCTTTCGGCGGAGCAATTCGGGCTTCGGGCCGGATTGTTTTGCGGGGCATTGTTTCCGTTGATTACTTTCTTTTTGCTTTTGCACTTCCGCAAGCTGCGGGGGCGCCTTTGCGAAGAGAGCCGCTCGCAGGGGTGATAAGAGGTGATTGCGGCGGAAAATCGCCTGACGGTCAGCGTGAGTTTGCCGATCACAACTGGGATCGCAGGATTCCATCCCGGATGCGGGCAAGAAAAAAGCCGGTCGGTGACCGGCGGACATTCAAATGGTGGAGCTGAGGGGATTCGAACCCCTGGCCTATACGTTGCGAACGTATCGCTCTAGCCAACTGAGCTACAGCCCCATTCGATTGACATTCCTTACAATACTCTTTTCCGGACGAATTTCAAGAGTTTTTTCAAAAAAAACGCAGAGTTTTTTTGTAAATTCGCAGAAAACCGCTACTTTAATACTACCGCACGCTCTTCGGGGGGACGAGCGGAAGATTTCGCAAAAATTCCGGCTGGAGTCTTTTATGCCGAAAAAATTGAAAAATGAGAGCGAAGCACCCTCGTCGCCCCTCGCCGGCAACGACGGGGAAAGCGTTCGCATCGACCGTTCCGCGATCATCAACGACCGCGACGAGTCCCTCGACATTTATTTGCGCCAGATCGGACAGCTTCCGATGCTCTCCGGAGACGAGCTGGTCGTGCTCGGTCAGAAAATCGACGAGTCTTCGCGGGCCTTCCGGTCCGAACTCGCCCGCTGCGGCTTCGTCGCCAGCGAGCTGGTCCGGTTGATCGGGCGCTGCCTCGGCGGCGAAAATCCCGCCGACTTCTTCACCCCCTCGTCGCTGGCGCTCCCCGATCTCGCGCCGAAAGCCCGGCTGGCCACCCTCGAAGCCTGGAAGAAAAACCTGGCCGATCACTTCGCCGCGCTTTCATCCGAATTTCAGGCCGACTCGGCCGGTCAACCCGGCACCCGCGAGGCGATGGCCCTCACGATCACCCGCTTTGACCTCACCGGCGACTATGTCGAGGAGTTCTACGATATCGTCTGCGAATACTTGCGCATCGCCGGCATTCCGCTCTCGGGCAAAATCCCCGCCTACATCCCCCAGAAGCAGCTCGACCTCGTCTGCCGCAAACTGATGATGCGCAACGAAGAGCTCCTCGTTTTCCTGCCCCGGCTCAATACCGCCCGCAACCGGTTGATGGACATCCGCAACCAGATGATCGAGGCCAATCTCCGGCTGGTGATCAGCATCGCCCAGAAATACCGCAACCGCGGGCTCCACTTCAACGATCTCATTCAGGAAGGCAACCTGGGTTTGCTGCGGGCGATCGAGAAATTCGACTTCCGGCTCGGCCACCGCTTCAGCACCTACGCCAGCTGGTGGATCCGGCAGAACATCGCCCGCGCCATCGCCGAACAGTCGCGGATCATCCGTATTCCGTCGCACATGATCAATACCATCAACGCGATGAACCGCGCCGAACAGCGCTTCATCCAGCAGCACGACCGGCTGCCGGAAGTGCCTGAACTTGCCGCCATCCTCGAAATCCCGGTCGCCCGCCTGAGCGCGATCCGCAAAATGGCGTGGCAGACAATTTCGCTCCAGGCCCCGCTTGCCGGTCAGGACGACGGCTCGGTGCTGGAGGACATCATCGCCGACGAATCCGGCAACGGCCCGTTCCGCGAATACGCGCGCAAGATCCTTTATGACAAGCTTTATGAAATGCTCAATACGCTCAGCGAACGCGACCAGCAGATTATCATCCTGCGCTTCGGCCTCTTCGGCCGGGAGCCGCTGCCGCTGATCGAAGTCAGCGGTCGTTTCAAGCTGACCCGCGAACGGATCCGCCAGCTTGAGGCGCAGATTCTCGAAAATATGCGCCGGATGGCCCAGCAAAATTACTTCGATGGAGAAATCCAGACCGGCGAATGAGTTCGCCCGGCGCTGCCACCCCTTTCAAGGACTCTTATATGCAGAAAAATCACACCGCTTCGGTCAAGGTCGAAATCGACCGCCTTGCCAAATCCTATGTTCCCGGAAAACCGATCCTGCGGCCGATCGAGCTCGCGATCGAGCCGGGCGAACTTTTTTTCCTGCTCGGCCCCTCGGGCTGCGGCAAATCGACGCTGCTGCGGATTCTCGCCGGGCTGGTCAAGCCGGACGGCGGCGCGATCCGCTTCAACGGCGTCGATGTGACTGATTTTGCGCCGGAAAAACGGCAGGCGGCGATGGTCTTTCAGAGTTACGCGCTGTGGCCGCATCTCTCGGTCTTTGAAAACGTCGCCTTTGGCCTCCGCTCCGCCGGGGCGGACGCGGCCGCCATTCGCGCCGAAGTCGCCGCCGCGCTTGAACTGGTTCAGCTCGCCGACTGCGCCGAGCGCAAAATTCCGTCGCTCTCCGGCGGTCAGCAGCAGCGGGTCGCCCTCGCCCGCGCCCTCGCGGTGCGACCGGCGGTGCTGCTGCTCGATGAACCCTTGTCCAACCTCGACGCCCGGCTCCGCGACGCGATGCGTTGCGAAATCCGCCGGATTACCAAAGAGCGCGGCCTGACCGCGATCTACGTCACGCACGACCGCCGGGAAGCGCTCAGCATGGCCGACCGCATCGCGGTGCTCGCCGACGGTCTCCTCCAGCAGGTCGGCGATCCCGAAACCATCTACCGCCGGCCGGCCAACCGTTTCGTCGCGTCCTTTCTCGGCGACGCCAATTTCATTTCGGGGGTGATCCTCGACCGCCAGGGCGGCGTGACCTCGATCGACACCGGGCTCGGGCTGCTCCAAAGTTCACTTCCCCATGACTTCGCGGTCAATACCCCGGTGACGGTGATGATCCGCCCAGAGAGTTTCCGCTTCCGCGACAGCGGCAGCGGCGCGATCAATGAAATTGAAGCGGAACTTTTTGACGGCGCGTATCTTGGCGATCACCGCGAGTGGAAACTTCGCGCCGGGGACACCGTGCTCGAAGTCAACGAGAGCTCGCCCCCCCCGCGTCAATTCGGCAAGCGCTGCCACCTTGCCGTCGCCCCTGATCACGTGGTGTTGATCGACGGAGAAAAATAAGCGATGTTCAAGCGGACTTTGATTGCGGTAACCCCGCTGTTGTTGCTGCTGGCGCTGCCGATCGCGCTCCGTCCGGCGCCGGAAAAATCCGCCGCCGCGGAAAACGAGACGTCCGAAAAACTGAGCAGCATCACCCCGCACACCGGGGCGGTGC
>JBFWIO010000374.1:0-3471 GCA_050255955.1 Victivallaceae bacterium | reverse complement strand
CGCTTCACACAGAAGACCGGCAATGTCGGCGGTTACAACCGGCAGCTATTTTTCCGCCTCAACCGCTTTGATTTTCCGTCAAAATTCGTGCTTCACGGTGACTCGTGGCATACGACCCGGCAGAAACTGGCCGGCAACTATTTTTACAACCGCACCGGCATCGACAACGCCAAGCCCGGCGGACTGCTTGAACGGCACAGCGGGAAGATCAATCTGAATTTCATTGACGGACACTGCGAGTCGAATTCAGGCATTGCGCTCAATCAGTTTGACCGGGTGAAACATACTTCTGTCGTTTTCATCAAAGCCTTTTTCAACCAGGAATTTACGAAATCGTTTACCATCTGAGGAAGAATGACGGATGAAAATCTCAATCACCATCGCTTTGCTGCTGCTGACCGGCGGCCTGTTCGCGGAAATTCTGACGCCGCAGAAATGCGCCGGGTTCAACCTGATTCCAGTGCCCAAGAAAGTCATCACCGACGGCACGATTCAACTTGCAAACAGGTTCAAAGTCGAAGGGGATTTCCCTGCCGTCAAGCAACTGTTGAATGAAGAGCTGACCACCAAATACGGTTGGCTTGAGGCCAATGACGGTGAGCTCACGCGGATTGTGCTCAAGATCTCCCCGGAGCTGAAGCGAAACGAAGAGTTCGAACTTGATTTTGCGGCCGATTTGATCACCGTCAAAGCGGCCGGGATACCCGGCTTTTTCGCCGCGGCCGGAAGGTTGTTCAACCTGCTTGAAAGCCGCGATGTTGTTCACCGCAAAGCGGGAGTCGGATTGACCGTCCGGGAGATCAGCGACTGGCCCGACATGCCGAAACGCGGAATGTTCCTGCAAATGGCCTTTGTCGCCAATCAGGCGCAATTTGATTCTTTGCGCCGGAGTATCGATCTGATGCGCAGGCTCGGATACAATTTTGCCGTTTTCGATATCGGAGGACGTTTCGACTCAAAATATCCCGGACTGACGCTTCCCAACGGGTGGAAAAACGCCCAGCTCAAAGAACTTATCGGGTATGCCGCCCGGCGCGGCATCAAGGTGTACCCGTCGGTCAATTCGATCGGACACCCGGAACGCTCAATCCAACTCTATCCGCTCACGGTCAATCATAAGAAAATCGGACAGGATATCACACAGCCGGACTTTTACCGCCAATATCTGGCGGTGCTTGACGAATTGTGCGATCTCTTCAACAATCCCGAGTATTTCCTGATCGGCACCGATGAGAGCCAGGCAGTATTCGCTCATTTCAGGAGTCGGGGCGAAAAACCTGACGAATTATATCTCAAACACCTGAGCAACGTTGCGGCGCACCTCAAAAAACGAAATATCAAACCGGTAATCTGGCACGATATGCTGATCACCAAAGCCGAAGCCGCAAAAATGGAGCCGGCCAATGCCGAAGCAACCGAAAGTGTCCGAAACCGGTTGCCGGAAAATATGGTGATTGATTACTGGTGCTACGATCCGGTCGCGGCCAATCCCGGACTGGACAAACTGCTGGCCACCCGGCGCGAAATCTGGGTTTCGCCCTGGAACTCCCGGCCCGGCACCCGCCGTCTGATGAATCAGGCGCGACAGAAGCAAATCAATACGCTGCTGGCCACTTCCTGGAATGGCGTCGATACCGACCGGAGCGCGTTTGTCGACCCGATTGAGCTGGCTTGGAATCAGGCTTCGGAGGTCGATTTTTCAGCAAAAGATATTTTCAATCACTTTTTTTCACGCCGTCCCGAAATCCGGGCCGCCGAAGTGACGGCACTGCCGGTCGAGTTGCCGGAAGGGACGGCGCTCAGCGGTCAGAAGGATTCGCTGTCGGCGGCGGGGATCACGTTTCCGCTCAACCGGGGGGTCTCCAGCGGACATTTTCAGCGCAAAACCGTGACGACCGGGGAGCTTTGCAATGCGGCCAAAGATCAGCAGATTTATTTATTGAGTCCCGAAAATCCTCATGCCGGGATGCGGCTTGACGGGATCAATGCTTCACGCGGCACCCGGCAGGCGATTGTGTATCTTCCCAATTACGGAGCCAATTCCCGTACCAATCAGATCGGCTTGGAATGGATCTTTGAAAACGGCAAAATCGTGAAATTCAATCATGGCAGTTTTGAGGGCGGCAGTTCCCCGATTCCGGCTTCCGGGGGGGTGCTGTCGGTCCATGATTTCTCCGGGCCGAAAAGTATTTTTATGCGCTCCGAACTCAATCCCGGCGCACCGGTGGAATTCATCGCTATCGCCGCCGAAAAATTACCTGCTTCGGGTCTCACTTTGCGATGTCCGCTCAGAACCGATGCAGAAGGAGCGATTTTGCTGCTCAGCTCCGATTTTCTGCCGATGGGGGAAAATCAGATACTGGCGGTGATTCGGGAACTTTATCCCGATGGGACCAGACGGGAAATTCCGCTCCGGAGCGACTTTACGGATAAGCTTTCGTTGCTCTCCCAAGGCGCGCTTCGTTGCTGGATTGCCGGCAGGGAGCGCAATCCGGTGGTGGCTTTTGAGTGGCGGCGAAGCGCCGGGAGTCGCTACCCGGCGGCGCTTGAACTTGAAATCACCCCGGAGGGGCGGAAATTCAACTTCAATTTGCGGTCTGCCGTGGAGTATTGATTTCCCGATAGATATCTTGACAGATTTGCCGCAACAAACGGATTCCGGCGGGAATCCGCAATTATGAATCAATGTGGAAGGATCATTATGAGCATCAGCATCATCGGCCGCGAACAACCCAATATTCCCTGGCAGGAACGCCCGGCGGACTCGACCGAAACGGTCTGGCGGTATACCGCCAATCCGATTATCCGGCGCGATGCGATACCAAGTTCCAACAGTATTTTCAACAGCGCGGTGGTTCCCTTCGGCGACGGCTTCGCCGGAGTCTTCCGCTGCGACAACAAAGCCCGCCAGATGCGGCTCCATGCCGGCTTCAGCCGTGACGGCATCAACTGGGAAATCGCCCCGGAACCGATCGTATTCATGAACGCGCCGGAGCCGCTCGCTCATTTTGAATACGGCTACGACCCGCGGGTCTGCCGGATCGACGGACGTTACTACATCAGCTGGTGCAACTGGTATCACGGTCCGACCATCGGACTGGCGTACACCGACGACTTCCAAGAGTTCACCCAGCTCGAAAACGCCTTTTTGCCATACAACCGCAACGGCGTTTTGTTCCCGCGCAAAATCAACGGCGAGTACGCGATGCTGAGCCGCCCGAGCGACACCGGGCACACCCCTTTTGGCGATATTTTTCTCTCCTACAGCAAAGACCTGACTTATTGGGGCAAACACCGCCACATCGCCGGTACCAGCGAGAAGTACGCCTGGCAGTCAAAAAAAATCGGCGCCGGCCCGACCCCGATCGAAACCGATGCCGGATGGCTGGTGTTTTACCACGGTGTGCTCAACAGCTGCAATGGCTTCGTCTACAGCTTCGGCGCGATGCTGCTTGAGCTCGACGATCCCTC
>JBFWIO010000373.1:0-3477 GCA_050255955.1 Victivallaceae bacterium | reverse complement strand
AGGAAGCCGCGTTCCGCCGGGAAATGGAGACGCGTTTCGTCGCGGCGGAAGCCGATCTTGACCGCGCTTATACCGTCTTTGAAGCGGCCTTGCCCGGACGGGTGGCGGCGGCGCTGGCTCCGGCGCGCGCCAATGTCCGCGGCCTCGCCCTTGAATTGTCGAGCTGGCAAAACTCAATTCATCTCGCTTACGCGCTCGTTTCCGGCGGCGATGCGGCGGCCAGGTTTCTCTACGCCGGATTTGAAAAACCGTTGCTGTTGCCCGTCCGGCGCGGCGATCTTGAAGTCGGGCAAATGGTGCGTGATTACGAATCGGAACTCGACCGGTGCGACCGGAGGCTCTGCGCGGAATTTGCGCTGACGTCGGAACGCCATCCGGCGGCGTTGCCGCGGGACGAAGCCTTCCGGCAATGGCTCGTCCGGCTCGAACCCGCCCGGGATACTGCGGTCAAGGCGGGAATAGAGAGTTCGTTGTTGCTGACCGGATCTGTCCTTGACACGATTTTCATCCGTCAGTCGGCGGCGCTGTTAAGCAGGTTGTTCGCCGCGGTGTCGGCGCGATTGAGCCTGAGCGCTGCCGCCGCCGGAGTCGGGGCGCTGGCCGACGGACCGTTGCCGGTCGGCGACGCGGTGGGCGGAGTGATTCTGATCGGCGGCACGGTCTGGAGCGGGATCGACTTCTATCGCGTCCGGGTGGAGCTGCCGGTCCGGCTGGAGGCCGAATTGAACCGGTCGCTCGATGAATACGAGACAATGCTCAAAACCGAAGCGCTGACGCAAGTCCGGACCAGGACGGAGCAATACCGCCAGGCGTATCGCCGGCTGCGGCGGCAATTGGAGGAACGATGAAAAAAATTGCAGTGCTCATTTTGCTCGGCGTTCTGGCCTGGAGTTTGGCCGGAGCCATCGCCCCGGCGGTCAGCGAAACGCTGGAATTCGCGTTCAAGCGGAGCGGCCGGACGCTGGCACCCGCCTGGCGGCGGAGTGTGTCGGCGGCGCTGACCCGGGCGGCGGCGGAGCACGGCGACGACCTGCTGCGTTCGGTGCGCACCGGCGGAATAGAGGTGGCGGAGTGCGGGGTCAGGTACGGCGACGATTTCTGGCGGATCGCCGCCCGCCATCCCGGGGCGGCCCGCAATTTTGCGCTTCACGCCGATGAATTGATGCCGGCGGTCCGCCGGATCGGACCGGACTTCGTGGAGCTTGAGGTGCGTGCTCCCGGCCTCGGTGTGCGCGCCGTTGAACTCTTCGGCGACGACAGCGCCGCCGTGCTCAAAACTATCCCTGCCGAAGACCTCGCCCGATTGCTCGGCTATGCCGGGCGGACCGGCAGACCGGCCACCCGGAAACTCCTTTTTGACTGTTACCAAAGCTCGCCCGACCGGACGCTTTTTCTGGAGCGGCTGAATTGGAAACAGATTATGGCCGCCGGGCTCTCGACCGGGGCGATCGTGGCCGCTTACAGGATATCCGGCGGTGTCGAAACAGGATTGGTCGAAACCGCCCGCAACAGTCCTGAGACCTTTGTCGGCGCGGTGACTTCGCTGGTGCGTCCGTTTCAGTACGCGATCATCGCGCTGGCGGTGCTGATCCTCTATCCCTTGCTCAAGCTGAGCTTTTTTCTCGCCGACAAAATCAAACGGAAATAATTGGGGACCAAAATCGAAGCGGAAAGAATTTGCAATGCGTGAATCAAGACTCGTCGAAACCATTGTCGCAGAGGATATTCGCGACGGCATTATCAACGGCGCCGCGATCTATGCCGGAACGGTGCGGAATGATTTCTACCGGCGCGGTTTCGGGTTTGCCGAAAATCAGCTGATCCACCCGATGACCGTCGAAACGGTGGTCGATGTCGCCAGTGTGACCAAGGTCGCCGCGCTGATTACCGCGCTGCTGATCTGCCGCTCCCGGGGACTGATCGATTTCGATGCGCCGATGACCGATTATCTGCCGGATCTGCAATTTACCTTGGCCGCTCCGGTCCGGGTGCGCGATCTTGCCAACCACACCTCCGGCTTCAGCGACCCGCCGGGGGTGGAGCCGCGGCTCTATTTCGCCGAATCAGGCGCGCAGATCATGCGCAATATGTTGACCATGCCGCCGCCCTTTCCGCCCTCGAAGCGGGCGCAATATGCCTGCTGGAATTATCTTTTGCTGACGATGATTCTGGAGCGGGTCGCCGGCAAGCCGTTTTCCGAATTCTGCCACGAGGAAATTTTTCTGCCGCTTGAAATGGCTGATACTTCGCTCGGCAGGCCGGTTGCGGTCGCACCGGAACGTTTGGCCCAGACAATCCTGACCGATGCTCCGGGACAGATATCCGACCACATTGCCAAGCGCATCTACCGCGACGGCGGCAGCACCGGCAACGCCGGACTTTTCTCAAGCGCCGTCGATCTGGCCAAGCTGCTGCGTTGCTACCTCAGGCACGGCAAGTATGCGAACGGGCGGCTTTTTTCGGAAGCGGCGTTCGCCGAGATCGCACCCGACCGCAGCGGGAAATATGACGGATACCGCCGTTTCGGGTGGATCATCTATGACCGCTGTCTTGATCAAACCGCTTACGGCGACGCGCTGTTTCATTCCGGCTGGACCGGACAGACCGTGATGATCAATTTCGCCAAGGATTTTTTCGGAGTGGTGCTGACCACCCGGTGCGGCGACTACGAACGGGCCAAGGCGGATCGGTTTGCGATCCTCAATGCCTTGATGGCAATGGCATAACCTCACCGGAACCGTGCGACCACTACGCCGCGGGCCGAAACGCTTTGCGTCACCGGCCACTCCGGGGGGAGGGGTTTGCGTTTCAGGTTGCGGAAGGTGATCAGGACCAGTCCGCGCCCCGGATGCTCCGCGATCAAGGCCGGGATTTCGCTCTCCGGGCGGAAGCGTCCGTGATAGTCGCCCGGGTAGGTTTTTAGGCCGTATTCCAGTTCACCCGGCTTGCCGGTCAGGATCAGGTCGGAACGCTTGAGCTGCCAGGCGGCGGCGCCGAAACTCCGGCTGTCGGATATGACGAGGTCATCTGTCGAAATCGGGATTCGGGCCAGGCATTCACGGAGTCCGAGCTCCGGCGCCTTGTCGCCGAAAACCGCGTCCGGCACCGCCAGCGAGCCGATTCCGAGCAGCGGCGCCAGACCGGCAAAAAAAGTCAGCAGCATTACCCCGGTGCGGCGGGCGCGGCGGGCGGCAACGACCATCGCCGTTCCCCAGCCGATGCCGGCCGCCGCCGCGAGATACGGCCAGACCGTCGCTACGGCATAGAGTTCCGGCAGGCGGGGAAAAAGCGGCCAGAGGATGATTGCGACCAGCGCCAGCGCGAAAATTATGGCCAGGGCAAACCCGAAAACGCGCAGCAAAGTCGCCAGCATCCGGCGGAAGCGCTCCGGCTGCCGCCGTTGCGTCCGGCGCAATCCGATCGCCAGCAGCGCCGCCAGCGGCGGAAAGCACGGCAGTATATACGTCCCAAGCTTGC
>JBFWIO010000372.1:0-3518 GCA_050255955.1 Victivallaceae bacterium | reverse complement strand
GCTTCAAGCCCGAGAAAGTAAGGGAAGATCAGGCCCTCGATCGCCGGGATGATTTTGCCGCTGTCCGGCCGGTCGAGGATCGAGGGGATGGTGCCGTCGGCGAGAGCGGCGCGGTTGATCGCCAGACCGGAGCGGCGCGCGAGTTCCCGCGCCGGGGCGGGATCGGGGAGGATTTCCGCCAGTGCGAGATAGGCCGCCCAGGTTTTGACCGCGAGATACAAGTTGCCGTCGGCCTGGCCGAGTGACTCGTCGAGACTGTCGTAGGTGGTGATTTCAATCCCGTCTTTACCGCAGCGGTCGGAGTTGCGGACAAGGAGTCCGTCGTCATCCGCCCGGTTTCGCATCGATTGAAAGACTAGGGCAAAGGTTTCGCTCCAGCGCGTTTCGCCGGTGGAGAGACAATACGTTGCGGCGGCGAGCGCCCAGTTGACCAATTGTTCGCGGGTCATGTAGGAGAAACAGCCGGGAAGCCGCGGACATTCGTAGCTCGAAAACCCCGGCGGCGTGAAGTGATTGCGGACCCCCATGTCGTGGGTAAAGGATATGCCGTAGCGGTCAACGTACGAATAGCGTTCGACAAAGCGCTCAAGCTCGTTACGCACCGTCCACGGATTCATGCGCAACTCAAAAAAGAGCTGGTCGATGGTCAGGTCAAAGGTGTTGAGCATCCGGTATTCGCCCTCGTTGACCACCCAAACCGCCCTTCCGCCGCAATCGAAAAGCTGGGTCGAGGCGTAATAACTCCGGACCGCGTGAATCAGTTGAAAGGCGCGCTCGGGCGAGAGTCGCGATTGTTCAATGACCCGGTCGGCGGCAAGCGACTCTTCTTTCCATTCCTCGAAATGCGTCAGGGCGTAGTCGCCGACCGATTCGAGGTCCGGGAAGAAGCGCCAATAATAATACGACATCGGTTCCCCGGTGGTGACAACCCCGGCGCGGTGAAAGGCGAAAGCGAGGCGGAAGACCGCCCGTTCCCCCGGCGCGGCGCAAAAACGGAGGACGCCGCAGTTGCCGAGCCCGGTGGCGAGCGAAACTTCGTCGGGAAGGTCGAGAATGCGCTCGATATTGAAGTTCTGGAGGAGTTCCGCCGGAGCGTCGGTGGTGACCGCGACCGCCTGACCCGAGGCGATGCCGTTCGCGAGGCGGCGCATATTGTCAAGCCGCGCCTCGCTCTGAAATCCGAAAAGGCCCCGCCGCTCGCGCGTTCCCCGCCGGTTGTCGATCGTTAGCTCGGCGATCACCGCCGGACAGAGCTGAGAGGCGAGCACGGCCGGATCGGCGGACTCAGGATCGGCCAGCGGGAGCACCCGGGAGTAAATGGTCAATTCGAGGTCGCCCGCCCGGAAGCGGTCGCTGCCGAGCTTGAATTCGCGGCTCACTTCTTCCGGGGCGAACGTTGTCAGCGGTCCGTCCGCCGGAGTGCCGGTCGCGGCGTTCTGATGGTCAAAGCGGGCGGCTTCGTCCTCGCTCGGCTCCCAAAAGGGGAGGGCGCGAAAACAGCCGGGATGCTCGGCGGATTCGATCGCGACAAAGACGTTTTCGTCCGCGCTTTTGCCGTTTTCAACCGAAAACCCGCCGGTTTTGCCGATGTGGCCGAGAGTGAAGGCGCTGTGAGCCCCGATGGGGGCGTGAACCGCATTGAACCAGATCATCGCAATTCAATCCTGTTGGAGGTCTTTTCCGGTAATGTACCGTCAAGCCGATTGAATGCAAATCGCTTTCAGCCGACTTTGATCCATTTTTCGCTTTTTTCCAGCGTGCTCAAGGCGGCGTCGATAAAGGCGGCCACCCGCACTCCGGCCGCGATGCCGGGGTAGTCGGTGCTGAGTTCGCCGGGCTCGATGCCTTGTCGCCGCGCCTCGATGCAGTCGGCGAGATTGAGGTAATGGTTGGCAAAGGCGGTAATGAAGCCGTCCGGATGACCGGCCGCCAGCCGGGCGGCGCGGGCCGCGCCGGGACTGGCGAGTTTGACGTATTCGCTACCGCGGTGCCAGATTTGCTCGGGTTCGCTCCACGGACGGACGATCAGTTTTTCGGGGTCGGCCTGCTGCCAGACGAGCGATGCTTTTTCGCCGCAGAGTTCAAATTCGAGATCGTTGAGCCGTCCCGGTGCGGTCTGGGTGGCGAGGAGCACGCCGCGCATGCCGTCGTCAAAACGGAGCAGGATCGAACAGTCGTCATCGACTTCACGGCCGGGAACGAATGTGCTGAGGTCGGCGCAGAGCGCTTCGGCCCGGCGGCCGGAAACATATTCGGCGAGGTTAAAGGCATGCCCGCCGATGTCGCTGATGCACCCTCCGCCGCTCAATTTGCGGTTGGTTCGCCAGGCGGCCTGGGCGTTGCCGCTGTGCTCGACCGGGCGGCAGAGCCACTCCTGGGCGTAGCGGACGGTGATTTTGCGGAGTTTGCCGAGTTTGCCGGCGCGGACCAGATCGCGGGCGAGTTTGACCATCGGGTAGCCGATATAGTTGTGCATGACCGCAAAGAGCGTGCCGCTTTGGCGGACGGTTTCGGTGAGTTTGGCGGCTTCGTCGGAGTTGAGGGTCATCGGTTTTTCGCACATCACGTGGAAGCCGGCGGCGGCGAGCGCGTCGGCGATCGGGAAGTGGAGGAAATTGGGAGTGACGATGGCGACAAGCTCGATCCGTTGTTCCGGGGGGAGGGCGCTTTCGCCCCGGATCAGCGCTTCGACGTTGTCGTAGAGCCGCGCCGGGTTGAGCCCGAGGTCCAGCCCGAAAGCGCGGCCGCGCTCCGGATCGGCGTCAAACGCGCCGCCGACGAGTTGATAGCGGTCATCCAGCCGGAGCGCGCGGCGATGCACTTCGCCGATGAAAGCTCCCTGACCGCCGCCGATCATGCCGACTCTGATCTTTTTGCTCATGGTAATCTCTCCCGTTTGTGACAATTATAACGGCGAATCGGGCAAGATGGAAGCAATGGCGGCGAAAAAAGCCGGATTTCAAAAGATTTATTCGGATTTCGACATTGTATTCCGGGGTTTTTCGGAGTATTTTCCGGTAGTGAGGTGGAAGCATGAAAAAGAGACTTTTCGACAGTGCCGAATGGATCGACGCCCTGATGGGGGCGCGCATTGCCTTTGTTTGCGCTTATGGCGTAACCAGATTGCAGTCAAATCATTGGTGCGGATGGCACGTTCACCCCCACGTCGAGCTGGTGCTTCACCGCGGGGGCCCCGGGATCATTCGCTTTGAGGATGGCCGCGAAGAACAAGTCAGCTCCGGCTGCTGGACCATGACGCCTCCGAATTTCAAACACGATGTTTTCGCCCGCCACCGCCACGACGACCTCTGTCTCATGGTCGATGTCGGCGGACGTCGGCCGCTGCCGCACCACGGCGTGTTCCGGCCCGCGCTGGCGCCGCATCTGGCCGAGGAGATGGCCGAGCTGGTGCACGCTCCGGCGCGGAACCGGCTGGCGCTGGCCCGCCGCAACTTCCGGGCGGCGAACCTGATCCTGGCGATGTTTGAGGGTGACGGCGGCGGCGAAAACGCCGCGTT
>JBFWIO010000371.1:0-3519 GCA_050255955.1 Victivallaceae bacterium | reverse complement strand
GAAATCGGGAAACTGGGTGATCACCCCGATCACCCCTTTGCCGCCCGGAGCCGGGTTACCGGCGGCGCGGCGCACCAGAATGCCCCGGCGCGGCAGTTTTTCCAGCAGCCCCTGTCCGCATAATTCGTCGATTCCGCGCATCGCGCTGCCGTAGCTCAAGTCGAATTTGCGCATCAGCGTCCGTACCGAAGGCAAACGGCTCCCCGGCAGAAACACTTCGGCGAGAATCTGCGCTCTCAAATAATCGGTCAGCGGCGTCGCGGTTTTCAAATTCCCGTGCATTGGTGCACTCTTCATCCGGTGGCTCCTCAATCTGCGGCAGTTGTTTTATTATAGCAAAAATTGTTCACTATTGCAAGCGGCGTACGGCAAAAACTGATTCACTGATCCATCAAAGAATGGATCACATCAGGATGAAAAAAACCGGACGCGCGCCGGGCGCGTCCGGTCGGGTTGAAAACCTGAGCTTATTTTTGCCGGTTCACATAGTGGGTATGGAGCAGATGATGGGCCAGCGAACCGCCCGGCTCGCCGAGGAACTCTTTGTAGAGCCGGATGATCGACGGATTCTGGTGTGACTTGCGGATCACATGGTTGCGGTCGTCGCGGTAGATTGCCGCCAGCCGCTTTTCCAGAATGGTGGTGTCGCCGTGGTGGTACGGTTGGCCGCCGCCGTTGATACAGCCGCCGGGACAGGCCATGATCTCGATGGCGTGATAATCGGCTTCGCCGCGCCGGATTTTCTCCAGCAGTTTGCGGGCGTTGCCGAGACCGGAGCAGACCGCGGCGCGGAGCTTGAGTCCGCCGACATCGACGGTGGCCTCCTTGATCCCCTCAAGACCGCGGACGGCTTCGAATTCGATCTCCCGGATGTCTTTTTTGGCGATCCAGTCGGCGGCGGTACGCAGCGCCGCTTCGAGCACTCCGCCGGTCGCGCCGAAGATCACCCCCGCGCCGGTCGAATCGCCGAGCGGGGAATCGTATTCGCCGTCCTCGAGGTCGGCAAACTTGATCCCGGCTTCGCGGATCATGTCGGCAAGCTCGCGGGTCGAGATCACGATGTCGACGTCGCGAACGCCGTTGGGGGCGAATTCTTCGCGCGCGGCCTCATATTTCTTGGCCAGGCAGGGCATCACCGAGACGACCACAAGTTTATCCGGCGGAACGCCGATCTTGCCGGCGTAATAACTCTTGGCAATCGCGCCGAACATCTGCTGCGGCGACTTGGCGCTCGACGGCATGAAGAGAAGATCCGGAAACTGGTGCTCGAAAAACTTGACCCAGCCCGGACAGCAACTGGTCAGGATGGGGAGATTCTTGCCCGATTTGACCCGGGCGATGAGCTCGGTGGTCTCCTCCATGATGGTCAAATCGGCGGCGAAATCGGTGTCGAACACCTTTTCAAAGCCGAGCATTCGCAGCGCGGTGACCATCTTGCCGGTGCTGACCGAGCCCGGCCCGAGGCCGAATTTCTCGCCGATCGCCACCCGGACCGCCGGAGCGGTCTGGACGATCACGGTTTTTTCGGGGTCGTTCAGCGCGCGCCAGACCGGATACTTGTAGTCGATCTCGGAAAGCGCGCCGACCGGACAGGCCTGGACGCACTGGCCGCAAAAAACGCACTCGGTCTCAACCAGCGGTTTGAACTGGGCGGGAGCGACAATCGCTTCGAAACCGCGTCCGACCCCGGAGAGTACGCCGACAGTCTGAATTTTGTTGCAGGCGGTTTCGCAGCGGCGGCACATGATGCACTTGTCGAGGTCGCGGGCGATCGCCGCGCTGGAGAGGTCGCGCGGATAAGTGGATTGCTCGCCTTTGTAGAGAATCTGGTGAAGGCTCATCTCCTGGGCCAGCTCCTGAAGCTGGCACTCGAGATTCTTGGGACAGGTGAGGCAATCCTTGGGATGGTCGGAGAGCAGCAAGTCGAGAATGGTGCGGCGGGCGTTGATTACCCGCAGCGTATTGGTTTTCACCACCATTCCCTCCGCCACCGGGGTCGAACAGGCGGGGGAGAGGTTGGGGCGGCCCTTCACCTCGACCACGCAGATCCGGCAGGAACCGACCCCGTGCTCGACGTGGAAGCAGTCCATTTTGAAGTGGCACAAAGTCGGAATCCGGATGCCGAGCTTCTCCGCCGCGGCAAGGATGGTGGAGCCGCTTTCGACACTCACCGGCAAATCGTTGATGACAAGATTGACGTTCATAATGGTCCCCGGTGGTTACTTCTTTTCAATCGCCTTGAACTTGCAGACCGAGTAGCAGGTGCCGCACTTGACGCAGTCCTTCTGCACGATGGTGTGGCGCTGTTTGGGTTCGCCGATGATGCAGTTGACCGGACAATTCTTGCGGCAGACGCCGCAGCCGACGCACTTGGCATTGATGTAGTAGCTGATCAGCCGGGCGCAGACCCAGGCCGGACAGCGGCCCTCGATCGCGTGGGCGCGGTACTCCTCTTCAAAATTGGCCATCGTCGAAAGCACCGGATTTGGCGAAGTCTGGCCGAGTCCGCAGAGCGCGGTGTCCTTGATCACCTGCGCCAGCGTTTTCAGCCGCTGCAAACTCTCCTCGGAGCCGCGGCCGCTGGTGATGCTGTCGAGAATCTCGTACATCCGGCGGTTGCCGATCCGGCACGGGGTGCATTTGCCGCACGACTCGTCGAGCGTGAAGCGGAGGAAGAACTTGGCGATATCAACCATGCAGTCGTCCTCGTCCATCACGATCATCCCGCCCGAGCCCATCATCGAGCCGATCGAGCGCAAAACATCGTAGTCGATGGGCAGATCAAGCCGCTCGGCGGTAATGCACCCGCCGGAGGGGCCGCCGGTCTGGACGGCTTTGAACTTGCGCTGATTGCGGCAGCCGTTGCCGATGTCAAAAATGATCCGGCGAAGCGGGGTTCCCATCGGGACTTCGATCAGTCCCACCCGGTCGATCTTGCCGGCCAGTGCGAAAACTTTGGTGCCGCTGGAGGCGGCGGTGCCGATCGACTTGAACCAGTCGGCCCCTTTGCGGATGATCGGGGCGACGCAGCCGAAGGTTTCGACGTTGTTGACCACCGTCGATTTTTTCCACAGCCCCGAGACGGCGGGATAAGGCGGCTTGAAGGTCGGCTCGCCGCGCAAGCCCTCGACCGAATGGATCAGCGCGGTCTCCTCGCCGCAGACAAAAGCACCCGCGCCGAGCCGGATGACGATCTCAAAATCAAAGCCGCTGCCGAGGATGTTCTTGCCGGAGAAACCCCATTCCTCGGCCTGTTTGATGGCGAGTTCGAGTCGTTTGACCGCGAGCGGATATTCGGCCCGGACGTAAATCACTCCGCAGGACGCGCCGATCGCGTACCCGCCGATGATCATCGACTCCAGCACCGAGTGAGGGTCGCCCTCAAGCACCGCGCGGTCCATAAAGGCGCCGGGATCGCCCGCGTCGGCATTGCAGATCAGAAATTTCTCGCCCGCCGGCTGATCCGCCGCCACCAGCCACTTGCGCCCGGTCGGAAAACCGCCGCCGCCGCGGCCCCGG
>JBFWIO010000370.1:0-3525 GCA_050255955.1 Victivallaceae bacterium | reverse complement strand
AATTCGATACAGCCGCGAATACACCCTTTGGCCCCGCAGACCGCGAAGTAGCCGGTGTGCGAAAGCATCTGGCGGTAAAACGAAACCACGCTGGTCCCCGGAAAATCCGGGGTTTCGCGCGACCATGTTCCCAGCGCCAGCGTGTAGCCGATGCGGTAGGCAGTCTCCTCGGACATGGTCGTTTTGGTGATGTCGAGGTTCATACCGGGGAGGTAACGCTTGAGGAAGGGCGACGCCTTGTAGTTGATCCCGTGATGGGTGGCGGTACAGCGCCCCATGTGGACGTCGCCCCATTCGTACTCCTGATCGTCGATTTTGATCTTGATCGGCGGTTTTTCATTTTTGGCGGGGATGGCCGCGCCGGGGCAGTGTTTGACGCACTTCATGCAGCGCTTGCAGAGCGTCCCCGGCTTGACCAGCGGATCAGGCTCAAGCACCGCATCGGTGAGAATCGTCCCGATCCGCACCCGGGGGCCAAAGGTCTTGTGCAAAAACACCTTTGACCAGCCGATTTCGCCGAGGCCGCAAGCGGCGGCCGCGATCCGGACATTGATTTCGACGCCATCGACGGGACGACCGGGCACCGCGTCGTCGGGGTGGTGGGTGTAGCGCTCGGGAACCCCGGGATAAACCGGCACCGCTTCAAACCCCTGTTCCTCGATGAAGCGCGCAACTTCATCGGTCACCATCGGCCGAAAAAGGGTGTTGAGCCGGTTATATGAGTAGTAAGTGTAATTGCTCCAGTGCGTTCCCTCGGTGATGCCGCGGTAGGTGCTGCGGGGAATGCCCTGGACGATCGAAATCACCGACTTGCAGTCGGGAAAAATATTTTTGGGATGCATCCGCTCGGGTGCGCCGGCGAAGCGCTCGATGTTGGCAACGCCGAGGATCTCGACGCCGCCGCCCCCGCCGCCGAGGGCACGGGCGTATTCCTTGAGCATAGCTGAAGTGAGTTTCTTCATTTTACCGCCTCCATCGCCCGGGAGAATTTACCGGCCGCGTCGCAACTCCACGGAGCGCGCACCCGGAACGGGTGGTTGAATTTCTGTTTGAGAAGCCCGCGCCGCTCAAGCGAAGCAAGACAGGCCCGGCCGCAACTTGCCGCCACCCGGTCGATGGCAAAAAAACGCCCGGCGTCGCAGGCGACCGCACCGTTGCCGCACTTGCGACAGCGCCGTTCGTCATAATGCCCGTCGGCGGCAAGCGCGTCAAGCGGACAAGCCTTCACGCAATCTTGGCACCCCGAGCAGTAATCAAGTTCGAGTTCGGGATCGGCGTCGAGCTCAAGGTCGGTCAGCAGCATCGCCAGCCGCTGCCGGGTGCCGTATTCGGGTGTCAGCAACATGCCGTGGCGGCCGATCACTCCGAGTCCGGCTTTGACCGCGGCAAAGCGCGGCGGAATATGGACATTGGGTCCCGGCTTCCCCGGCGCGACCGGAGTGCCCTGATTTTCGCCGTTCCACTCGTAGGCGAAAAGCGGCACCGCTTCGCGTCCGAGTTTCTCGACGAACATCACAATATCATAAGAGGTCTTGGCGAGGAACTGGTCTTCGAGGGCGAAGAGGCCGAAGTTCTGATATATAGACATCATTTCGCTATGTTCTTCGATCCCCCGGAGCGAACCTCGGAGAATCCGGCGGCCGATCACCACGACCGATTTTCCCTGCGGGAAAATTGAGCGCGGATGCTGTTCGCTTTTCAAGCCGTCAAACCGCTCATAGGGAGCGATTCCGACCAGGTCGGCGCCGAACCGGCGTGCCATTGTTTTGAATTCAGAAGTGTTCATTTTTGTCCCGCCTCCACCAATTTGGCTTCGCCGTAAACGTCGCGCTGCCAGACCGCGCGCTTCCGGAAGGGAGCGGCAAAGTGTTCCCCGATCCGCTTTTCCAGCGCCACCATACAGGCACGGCCGCAGGCGGCGGCGTAGCGGTCGCTCGCTTCATTGGTTCCATCCGAGCGGCCGTTGACGCAGACCCGGCAGAGCGCCTCATCGCGGCTGCCGCCGGCAAAAGCCTGAAGCGGACAAGCCGTGACGCAAGCGTCGCATCCGGTACAGAAATCAACCTCCTTTTTCGGCGTGGGGGCAAGTTCGCAATCGACCAGAATCACCCCGAAACGCTGACGGTGGCCGTACTCCGGTGTGAGCAGAAATCCGCCCTTGCCGATCCGGCCGAGACCGGCGGCTTCGGCGACCTTGGCGAGTTCCAGCGGCCCTTTGCCGAGAAGCGGCAACGCTTCGACGCCCTGATCCTCGAGATAACACCCGAGGAGATAAACCGTCCGGTTGAGGAACTGCCCTTCGTGCCACTGATGGCCGAACATTTCGTAGGTTGACCACGTGCTGGTCCCTTCCTCGACGCCGCGCAGAGTCCCGCGCAGGATCTTGCGCCCGACGACGATCGCCGAACGAGCTTCCGGCCAGAGCGCGCGGACTGCATCGAGCAATCCGTACTCCGCCAGCCGTCCGGCGTCGGCGATGCCGAAGAGATCGGCGCCGCAACTCCGGGCGATGGTTTGCTGCATTTGAGAATCCATGATTGACACCCTTTTCAATTTTGAGTGGAAACGGTCAGGAGTTCGGCACAAATCGCGTTGGCGGTGGAGATCACCTGGTTGAGCAGTTGGTCATGAGGGGTCGAGCTGGGGCAGAACGAGCCTACCGCCGCCGCCAGCGAGCCGTCGCGGTGAAATACCGGCGCAGCCACGGCGTAAACGTCGGGTGCGCTTTCGTCACAGGCGACGGCGTATCGGTTGCGGCGGACTTTTTCGAGTTCGGCAAGGAGCGCACCGCGTTCGACAATGGTGTTGGCGGTCGGAGCGCAGCGCGGTTCAGTCAGCAGCGCATCGAGCTCGTTTCGGGAAGCATAAGCCGCACAGAGTTTGCCGCAGGCGCTGTGGTGAATCGGATTGAGCTTGCCGATGGTAAGCGACGGCTCATCGGCGCCGTCATCTGAAACCACGTCAACGATCAGCGCGCGTCCCCGAGTCGGCACTGCGAGATAAACCCTGAATCCGGTCGTGCTGAAAAGCTCGTAAAGATGTTTTTTTGCAACATTTCTGACCGCAAGCTGTGAAAGGCAGGCATTGGCAAGAGTCAGAATCCGGAGACTCACCTCATACCGCCGATCGTGCCCCTGGCGGATATAGCCGGTATCGAGCAAAGTTTTGAGCAACCGGCAAATGTGACTATTGGGAAGGCCGAAATGCTCCGCCAGCTCCTTGACCGAATGACTCCGTCCGCTTTCGGCCAAAAACTCAAGCACCCTGAAACCATTGCTGAGAGTATTATTCATTATAATATCCGGAATTTCTTATTTTTAAATTCTATATATTAGAATACATCAAATACAACAAAAAAGCAAGCGAGGTTCAAGAAAAAAAAGAAAATATTTGCCAAAAACAAAGAAAGAAGGTGGTGAACTGAGCACAGAATGACAATCTGGCGCGCAAGCGGAGTCGATGAGCGCTGTGTGCGGGCGGGGCGCAGGGTGACACGCTGGCGCGTACGCGTGGACCCGTGCGCGC
>JBFWIO010000369.1:0-3532 GCA_050255955.1 Victivallaceae bacterium | reverse complement strand
CGTGTTGAAGAAACTTTTTTCCGGAATGCTCGTGTCACTGCTGGCCGTCTCGGCATGGAGCGCCGACTGGGCGATCGGCGGAGATTTCAAAAACGAGAACCTCTGGGAACAGAACAAGGGCGAATGGAACAAACCGTGGGGCAGTTTCAAGTTTGAAAAAGCCGCCGACGGGACGACTGTCGTCAAAGTGACCGCGGACAAAACATCTACCCCGCTCTGCAACCGCAAAACCCGTTTCCCGGTCAAACTCGGCGACAAAATTGAAGTCGAAGTCACCGTCAAAGGAACCGGAAAGGTCGAATTCGGCCTCTATTCCTACAGTTCAAGCGGCGGCTTCGGCGGTTCATTCATCCACACCGCCCCGGTCACGGCTGATTTCTCCACCATCAAGGCCACTTTCACGGTTATCAAAACGCGCGAAGCGACCCCGGATTATGTGGTCGTCGCCTTTGGCGCGGCGCCGAATTCCGAAGTGATCGTTTCGAACATCGCCGCCCGGCCGGTCGGCGAAGGCGCGCCGGCTCCGGCCGCCGCCGCCGCGACCGCGCCGCGGGACAAAAATCTCCTCGAAGACTTCTCCTCGCTCCAGAACTGGACTTGCACCAAAAAAGCCAATATGGAGCTCGCCGCCGACAACGGCCATCAAGTTCTCAAGCTGACCCTCCCCGCCACCGCCACCGGAGCCCTGGCTCCGATGACCGAGACCGGCCGCTTCGCCGACGCCAAGGGCCTGAGCTTCCGGGTCAAAGGAGACGGTCAGGAACACTATCTCCCGGTCACCGTGGCCGGGGTCAGCAGCAACACCGGATCATGGCGCTACACCGCCTATGTGCCGGTCAAAGGCAATGACTGGCAGACGGTCACGTTGGCCTGGGATGACTTCCTCGCGCC
Source organism: Victivallaceae bacterium (assembly GCA_050255955.1). Classification (GTDB taxonomy): domain Bacteria; phylum Verrucomicrobiota; class Lentisphaeria; order Victivallales; family Victivallaceae; genus JAVBUI01. The sequence continues at coordinate 2,641 of JBFWIO010000369.1, read as the reverse complement.
GCGCGGCTCGACCTACGGCAAACTCGGCACGGCAGGCGGCCTGACCCCGGCCGGAATCGGCACGGTGGTCTTCGGCGACCGCTGGGAAATCACCCATTGCAACGCCAAAATCGAGCCATTCACATTGCTGATCGACGACGTCAGAATGGTTGACAAAGCCGAAGCCAAACCCTTCAAAACCTACCCCGACCGACCTCTCACCGAAGTGATCGCCAAAATGAAAGCGGGCAAGGACGTGCTGATCTACTGCTCCGGCGACTCGATCACCGCCGGCACCTCGGTCAGCGATCCCGACCAGAACCGTTACGGCGTGGTCCTTGAGGGCCTGCTCCGCAAGGCGTTTAAAAATGATAAAATCAAAGTCCGCACCATCGCCGTCGGCGGCGCCCACACCTACGATTTGCGTGCCTGGGTCGGCCGCGACTTTGAGAACGCTAAACCCGATCTGGTGACGCTCCACATCGGTTACAACGACAAGAGCGGACTGGTCACCCCCGAAGCCTACCGCAAATCGGTCGAGGAATATCTCGAACTGGTCAAAAACGAAACCGGCGGTTCGCCCGCGTTTCTGTTGCTCGCCACCATTCCCGGCCAGTATGACCGCTATACCATGATGGACGACTTCGCCGATGTGATCCGGCAGCTCGGCAAGGACAAAAACATCGCGGTCTACGACCTCGCCAAAGACTTCAAGGCGCTCGGCCGCGACGGCATGGCGCCCCTGATGGCCGACATGGCCCATCCCAATAACGACGGGCACAAGTTGATCGCCGAAAAGATCGCCAAGTACTTGAGCGGAAAATAAAAATGGCGGATCACCCGGAAGCGGCGTTCCCCGCCAAGACGGTGTGGCCGGGCAGCACCCAGCTCGGCCCGGTGCCGGCGGTACTGGTCGGCTGCGCCGAGCCGGACGGCTCCAAACCGAATCTGATCACCATCGCCTGGACCGGGATCGTCTGCTCGCAGCCGCCGATGCTGTCGATCTCGGTGAGGCCGGAGCGTTATTCACACGGTTTGATCAGCCGGAGCGGGGTTTTTACGGTTAACTTGACCACCGTCGGGATGGCCGCCGCGACCGACTGGTGCGGGGTCAAATCGGGGCGCGAGTTCGATAAATTCGCCGAATGCAAACTCAACGGGCTTCCCGGCCGCGAGATCAACGCCCCCGGCGTCGCCGAATCCCCGGTGACGCTGGAGAGCCGGACGACGCAAGTCATCAAACTTGGCAGCCACGACCTCTTTTTGGCCGAGATTGTCGCGGTTCAGGTGTCAAGCGACCTCCTCGACGCCGAGGGGCGTCTGTCGCTGGAAAAAGCCGGACTTCTCGCCTACGCCCACGGCCACTACTACGCGCTCGGCCGCGCCATCGACCACTTCGGCTTCTCGGTGCGCAAAAAGAAATCGGCGCGCCGGAAATAAAAAGGATCAGAGCGCAAGCATGCGTTCGATCGGAAGCCGGGCGCGCTCGATCAAGTCGGCGGGAAGTTCCACTGCTGGCGACAATGTTTCGAGGGCGTCGGTGACGTTTTCGAGACTGAGTTTCTTCATGTTGGGGCAATGTATGCGGGGCTGGAGTTCGATGAATTCCTTGTCCGGGTTTTCCCGTTGCATGCGGTGGATGATGCCATGCTCGGTGCCGATCAGGAAGCGTTTGCACTTGGATTCCCGGACATAGCGCAGCATGCCGCCGGTGCTCAGGGCCTGATCGGCGAGGGCGACCACGGCGGGGGAGCACTCGGGGTGAACCAGCAGCTCGGCATCGGGGTATTGGAGGCGCATGGCTTTGACATTGTCGGGCAGCACCCGGTGGTGGGTGGGGCAATAGCCGGGCCAGAGTTCGAGTTTTCGGCCGGTCAGGGCGGCAATGTTGGCCCCGAGGTTCTGGTCGGGGAGGAAGAGGATGCGTTTGCCCTCGGGAATCGAGCGGATGACCCGTTCGGCGTTGCCGGAGGTACAGCAAATATCGACTTCGGCCTTGACCGCGGCGGTGGTGTTGACATAGGCGACGATGACCGCGTCGGGATTGGCGGCGCGCCAGGCGGCGACGGCGGCGGCGTCAGCCATATCGGCCATCGGGCAACCGGCGTCGGGGGCGGGATGGAGCACCAGTGAATCGGGCGACAGGATTTTGGCGGTTTCGGCCATAAAGGAGACGCCGCAGAAGACGATCACCGGGGCGTGGGCGGCCTTGGCCTTGATGCTGAGTTCGAGCGAGTCGCCGACGAAATCGGCGATATCCTGAACTTCGCCCTCGACATAGTTGTGAGCCAGGATCAAAGCCTGGTGTTTGCGGCGCAATTGGTCAATTCGTTCCACCATATTTCCCTCAAATCCCGGTCCCGCACGGGGGGCCCGATAAAGGTTGAACCGCTTGTTGGGCGGCGATTGTAGAGCCGTTATAAAATAGCACTTCAAGCCCCATTTTTCAAGGTTTCCGGGCTCTTTTCCGGGGTTGATTTGACAACTCTCCCTCGCGGTGGTAGAGTAAGCGAAAGGAGGGAACAGATGAAAAGAACCACATCCGCCGAAATGCTGCTGCTGTTGCTGGTTGCACTGCCCTTGCCGATTTTCTGGCTGATTCTGCTGCCGCTACAATACTATCCGGCGACATTCGGTAAAATCGTGCCTTGGCTCGGTCGTG
>JBFWIO010000368.1:0-3546 GCA_050255955.1 Victivallaceae bacterium | reverse complement strand
CCGCACCGGCGATCGACAGGAGGTCGCGGCTCAGCTGCGACTCATTGGCGTGACCGTAGAGCGCGGGCTCTTTGAAGGGCGGCCAGCCGATTTCCATTTCAGCGGCGAAGTAATAGAGCTTTTCGATGATCAGTTTTTTCGCTTCGGCGCTCATCAGGGGGTAGCACCAGTCGTAGACCAGCGACGCGGTGAAGAGGCCTTCGCCGATTTCACGGCTGATGTCCTGGGCGACCCCGTAGTCGACCCGGCCAAGGTAGTTAGTGATCAGGGCGATCGCTTCGTCGCCGACTTTTTTGTCGGATGTGATCAGGTAGTAAAAAGCTTTGCAGCGGGCCGCGTCGAGCAAATTTTCGTCGTACCGGATTTCGGCGGCGGGGTCGGGATTGAGGGCGTAGGGTTTGAGCGCGACCGCCTTGACCGCTTCCCAGACCGGGCGGTTCTCGGCGAGGTCGAGCTTGCGCCGGAGCTCGGGGAGCATCGCCGCGTTGACCAGCACCCGGGGACGGGTCTTTGACGGAACCGCCTTGGGCTTGTAAGCGGCGGCTTCCGGCGGGACTGCGGCATTCGGGGTGGGGACAAAATCAATTTTGGTAATTTTGGCGTCGGGAGATTCCACGGTGACGACACGGGATTCTCCGGGCGCGGCGAAGTCAACCCGGATCGCGTCGATCCGGCCCTGGGCGGCGCCGGCGCCGATCACATTGCGCATTTTGCGGATGCCGTTTTCCTGGGAAACGGCGATCGCCGCGTTCTTTTTGAGCGGAGCCGGAGCGACGCCGTAGACGACCGCCCGGTAGCTTCCGGCTTCGGGAGCCTTGACGGTGAATTTATATATATGATCCGCCGTCTTGACCGCCGATTCGGCCGGCACCGTGAACGACTGCGGCGCAGCGGCGAGGGTCATTGAGGCCAGCGCGAGGGCGGCCGACAGCAGGAAACAAACCTTTTTCATCATTCTCTCCTTTGCGGTTTCGCGAAAGATGCCGTCCCGAAACGGTAGCCGGATCGGACGGTACATTCGTGCATCGATTCAAAAAAATCCTGCTCTCCGGCCGAGGGAGCCGTGGGTCAGCGCCCGCGGCCTCGGAGCAGGACTATGTCAAAAAAAGTCTCCGCAAGTTTCCCCGCGAAGGGGGACGCGGCAAAACCGCGGAATTCTTTTTTTCCGGAAATTCCGCCGCGCCCCCGGGCACGGACGGAGCAAACAACTATGCGGAGTAATCCCAATACGGCAAATCAAGCGCCCTGGCAACCGGTTCATTGGTCAGTTTGCCGCAGTAGCAGTTGAGCCCGCCGCGAATGGCGGGGCTCGAAGCGACCGCTTTTTCCAGGCCGAGTCCGGCGATTTTGAGGCCGTAACGGTTGGTCACGCTGGTCAGGGCGAGAGTCGAAGTCCGGCTCACCGCGCCGGGCATGTTGGCGACGCAATAGTGAATCACCCCGTCGACCACAAACACCGGATCGCTGTGACTGGTCGCATGCGAAGTCTCGACGCAGCCGCCCTGGTCGATGGCGATATCCACCAGCACCGAGCCCGGACGCATCGTTTTGAGGTGTTCGCGGCGCACCAGCTTGGGCGCGGCGGCGCCGGGAATCAGCACCGCGCCGATCACCAAATCGGCATCGGGGAGCGCGGCGGCAATATTGCTGTCGGAGGCAAAAAGAGTTTTCACCCGGCCGCCGAAAATGTCGTCGAGTTCGGCAAGGCGTTTGGCGGAGATATCCATGATGGTGACATCGGCGCCGATACCGAGTGCGACTTTGGCGGCATTGGTGCCGGCGACGCCGCCGCCGAGGATGACCACGTTGCCGCGGCGGACGCCGGGAACGCCGCCGAGGAGGATGCCTTCGCCGCCGAAATGTTTTTCGAGGCACTTGGCGCCTTCCTGGATCGACAGCCGTCCGGCAATCTGGCTCATCGGAACGAGCAAAGGCAGAGAACGGTCGGCTTCCATGATGGTTTCATAGGCGACCGCCTTGACTTTTCTGCGCAGCAGCCCTTCGGCCTGAGGCTTGTCGGCGGCGAGATGGAGATAGGTGAAGAGAATCTGGTTTTCATGAAAGAGTTCGTACTCCTCGGGAAGCGGCTCCTTGACCTTGACGATCATTTCGGCGTTGTCGAAAAGCCGCTTTTTGGACGTTTCAATCTCGCAACCGCAGCGGACGTAATCGGCGTCGGTGAACCCGGAGCCGACTCCGGCGCCGGTTTCGACCAGCACCCGGTGTCCGTTTTTGACGTACTCGCCGGCACTTTCCGGAGTCAGGCCGACCCGGTACTCTTCATGCTTGATTTCCTTGGGAAGTCCGATAATCATTTCTTTTTCCTCGCCATGGTGAAGGGTTTTCGGAAGAGTCCGCATCCTGGCTTCGGGAACGGACGGACTCTGCTTGTCAATAAGTCGGCCGCGATTGCTTCGTACATAGTATAAAACTCCGGAATTGCTTTTGCCACTGTGGAAAATTGCGGTTCATTGATGGGAATTGCTTTTTTGACTTATTTCAGCCGAAAATCCCGATGGGAAGCGAGTCAGGAAAAGAGGCGGCCGGCCGGATCGCCGGCGGCCGCCGGATCGGAAAACTTACCAGGTGCCGTTGGGATGCCAGAACCAGCTGTCGCCGATGCCCTGCAGTTCAGCGGACTTGTAAGTGCCCTTGACCTGCTTGGACTCGGTGTGACCGTCGGTGTAGAGGACATTCATCTGACCGCCATGCTGGGTATTGTTGGCATAGGTCGAGAAGAGGTCGCCCGCATTGTATTTGTTGATGATGAGATAATCGTTGCTGTCGGTAATCCGGACCATCGCCGCCGGACGGACCACTTTGCCGGCGCGGCACCAGCTGGCGGAGCCGGGCTGGGGATTCGGATGATCAGGAGTGGTGGCGCCGGTCACATTGACGTAAGCGGACATGGTGGCGCCGCTGAAGTAAACGCGTCCGAGGAAGCCGTTGTAACCGTAACCGCCGTAGTTGGGATTGGTCAGCTGGGTCGCCGCGGCCATATTGGGGTTGTGCTCCGGCTGGTAGCTCGGGCAGAGCGGCACCGAGTAATTCCAGTACTTGCCCTTGTCACCGCTGTCGGCGGAGGTATAAGGCGGAGTGTACATCCCGCGTTTGGAGCGGACCGAGAACATCCCGGGAGCATAATCGTGCTTGGCCATCAGCTGCCACCACAGCGCGCCGGGACTGGGGCTGTAGACGCCCCAGAGGTTGGTCGCACTGGCGATCTGCATCGGCAATTCGAACTCGTAGTCGCCGGCGTAAAAGGAAGCCATCATCCCCATCTGTTTTTCCTGGTTGATGCAGGAGGCCGATCTGGCCTTGTCGCGTGCCTTGTTGAGGGCGGGCAGCAACATTCCGGCGAGAATCGCGATGATCGCGATAACAACCAGGAGCTCGATCAGCGTGAAGCTTTTCTTGGACATCATCTTTCAGTCTCCTTGCTTGCTTCAGCCGGCATCGGCACGCCTTATTAAACCTTTGCCGGACCGAATTGTTGATTTAGTCTGGATCGGGTAAATCTACGTTACTCGTTGACCGCGTGCTCGG
>JBFWIO010000367.1:0-3561 GCA_050255955.1 Victivallaceae bacterium | reverse complement strand
GCCAAGGTGGGATTCCCGAGTGGCCAAAGGGGGAAGACTGTAAATCTTCTGTCTCCGACTTCGATGGTTCGAATCCATCTCCCACCACCATTTGAATTCCAGCCGTCCCCCTACCGGGACGGTTTTTTTATGGCCGCTTTACTGGTTGCATTTCGATGCGGAAAATGGTCTTGTCCGGCGGCAGTTCCTCCTCTGAGTCGTAAACTCATTTTTGGAAAAGCAAAGTTGCAGCAAACTCACAGGGAGTAACATACAAAAAAACGGCGTCCGGGGTTGACCGGACGCCGTTGGGGGCGATTGGGATCAGATCACCGAGCGGGCCATGTCCGCCGGGGCGCCCTCTGATTTCAGGTACGAATAGAGGTTGTAGCGGAACATATATCGGCCGCTGCCGAAGCGGTATTGGCTTAGCGTGTCCGGGCCGCAACTGGCCGTGCCCACCCCGCGCTGGCGGTAATCCAGCTTGAGATAGATTCGCCCCTCGTCCTCCAGTTCGTGGTTGTGCCATTTGCCGAGCGCCTGCTTTGAGGAGTAACGGCTGACCGAGAACTCCATGCCGTCCGGCGCGGTGATCAGCAGCCCCGCTTTGCCGTCCCGGCCGGACAGCGCCACCCAGCGGACTTCGGTGCGGTTGCCGTTCTCCTGCGGCATGATGTACGGCACGTGCATCTCGTCCACCGTGGCGCGGTAGAGGCCGATCGGATAACCGGCGTTGCGGTCGGTCAGGTTTTCCTGCGGGCCGCGTCCGAACCACTCCACCTGGTCGAGGTGCGGCGGAAGTTCCAGGATCACCCCCAGCCGCGGTAGGTCGTCGATGCCGGATTCCACGTCAAAGTGATTTTCCGCCCGGATCACGCCGTCGGCTCCCAGCCGGAACCGCTGATGGAGCTTAACCCCGGCCTCGATCTTCGGCCCCGCATGGCGCGATGCGACCGACACGAGGAAGTCATCGCCGGATTTTTCGGCGGACATTTGCCGGGTTTTGAGCGCAAAGTCGAACAGGCCGTATTCGCTCCATTTGTAGAAGGCTTTCCAGGTCTGCTTTTTGGCGATGGTGAAGGCCTTGATCGCGTCGTTGTCGGTGGCGGCGCGGATGATGTTGAGTTCCGGACCGGCCTCAAGCAACTTTTCGCCCGCGAGCTCGATCGCGGTAAGTCCGGCGCGGTCGGTGAAATCGACGCCGAGTTTGCCGATTTGGAGGTTGAAGCCGTCGCCGCTTTTGCAGCTGACGACCTTGCCGCGCACCGGCAGCCGGAGCGCTTCGACGGCGGGGCCGAAGGGTATCGCGAACTGCTCCCACGCCACTTCGTAACCGGCTTCGGCCCAATCGGTGTCGCGGGCGAGGTTGAAGCTGATTTTGAGGTGGCATTCCTGGCCGGGGCGCAGGTTTGGCGGCGTGATCGGCAGCTCAATGTCGGTGCTGCCAGTAGTCGGTTCCCCGGCGATGAAGTAAGAACCGCCGTCGGGGGTTTTCAGCGCCGCGGCAAGATCGATCCGCGGTTTTGGCGCAGTGTGCAACGACGCGAGTTTGCCGCGCTGGACAACTTTGCCGTCAACCGTCAGTTCCCAGCTGATTTTGAGATCGGAGAGGTCGGTGAAGTATCGGCGGTTGATCACCCGGAGTTTGCCGTTCCGGAGGTCGAGCGCTTCCACCTTGACCGGCTGGGCCAGCTTTTTGAACTCAAAAAGGCCGGGGTGGGGGGTGCGGTCGGGCCAGACCAGGCCGTCGGCCACGAAGTTCGAGTCGTTGGGCTCGTCGCCGAAGTCGCCGCCGTAGGCCCAATACTCGCGGCCGTCGGTGTCCTTGAGCTTGATGCCGTGATCGAGCCATTCCCAGATGAAGCCGCCCTGAAGACCGTGATAGCGGTCAAAGGCATCGAAATATTCCTTGAGACAGCCGTTGCTGTTGCCCATCGCGTGACTGAATTCGCACATGATGAAGGGACGGTCGTCGGCGGTATGGGTGGATGCCCACTTGATGATGCTGTCGATTTGGGGGTACATCGGACAGACGATGTCGGTCAGTTCGCGGTGGCAGTTGGGAAGCCACGATCCCTTTTCGGTATACGACGCGCGTTCGTAATGCAGCGGGCGCGAGGGGTCAAAAAAGCGGATCCAGCCCGCCATCGCGGCGTGATTCGGGCCCACGCCGGACTCGTTGCCGAGCGACCAGACGATCACCGAGGGGTGGTTTTTGTCGCGCATGACCATGCGCACGGCGCGGTCGAGGTAAGCCCCCGCCCAGTTCGGGTTGGAGCATAGATCGTAGAAAAACTCATGGTTCTCGATATTGGCTTCGTCAAAAACATAAAAGCCGTACTCGTCGCAGAGATCGTAAAATTCCGGCGCGGCGGGGTAGTGGCAGGTGCGGATCGCATTGATGTTGAAGCGCTTCATGACCGTCAGGTCGCGGCGGGTCAACTCCTCGGAGACGGTGCGGCCGTTGCGGTCGTCGTGCTCGTGGCGGTTGACGCCGTGAATTTGAACCGGCTGGCCGTTGATCAGGAGCTGGCGGTTTTTGATTTCAATGGTGCGGAAGCCGATCCGGACCGGCACCGATTCGATTTCGCGATCCTGATCGTCGAGCAAGGTGGCGGTCAGGGTGTAGAGATACGGTGCTTCGGCGCTCCACGGCTTGACGGCGGGGATGGCGAGTTCGCTTTTGACGAAAATCCGGTTGATGTCCTTGGGGGCGTAGATGTAGCTGTCGTTGTCGAGGGAGGCGATGTGGGGGGCGGCGAGAACCGCTTTGCCTTTGGCGTTGTAGAGTTGAATCCGGAATTTCCAGCCTTTGCCGCGCTCGCGGCTGAAGCCGGCGGTGAGTTCGAGCTTGAGCCGTCCCGCGCGGAACGTTTCGTCGAGCGTGGCGGTGGCGTGGACGTCGGCCACGTAATTAACGCCGGTGGAGTACAAATAAACACTGCGGACGATTCCCGCGTGCCACCATTGGTCCTGATCTTCGACGAAAGAGCTGTCGGACCATTTGATGACCAGCACCGTGATCTGGTTTTTGCCCGGCTTGACCAGACCGGTCACATCGAACTCGGTTGAGCCGCGCGAATCCTTGCTGAAGCCGAGGGTCCGGCCGTTGACAAAAGCGATGAAACAACTCTCGACGCCGTCGAAATGCAGCACCACGCGGCGGCCCCGCCAGTCTTGCGGAATCTCAAAGGTGCGCCGGTAGATCCCGGTCGGGTTGCGCTCCGGCACGGTCGGGGGCATATTGGGCCACGGCATCTGGATATTGGTGTAATGAGGATAGTCGTACCCCCGCATGTCCCAGCAGCTCGGGACGTCGATATCGGCCCACGAGGAGTCCTTGAACGCGGGGTTCATATAGTCTTCGGGAAGCTCGTCCGGGCTCTCGCCGTAGCGGAATTTCCAGTCGCCGTTGAGCGGGAGATACCACGGGCCGCGGTCGCGCCCGGCTTTCGCCGCCGCCGCCTCGGTGTCGAATGCGAATAATGGGGATCGGTTGGGCAAACGGCCGGCTCCCGGACAGTCCGGGCTGGTGTGGATCAACTTTTCCAGATTGACTGACATTTTGCGATGACTCCTGTT
>JBFWIO010000366.1:0-3594 GCA_050255955.1 Victivallaceae bacterium | reverse complement strand
TTTCGAACGGAGTCACGGAGGGCCGAACGACACCGAGCGAAGCAGGCCGGGCGGCAGGATAAAGACCGGCAAGAGTCACGATAGTCCAATAAGTCCAATAAGTCCAATAAGTCCAATAAGTCCACAGCCCCAGTTTCCGGTGAAAAAACTTGCATTTTCCGGCTTCAAATGCTATTTCTAATGCACGCACAATTTTTCGCCAAACTAATAATTAAAGTGACGATATATGCATCCGATTGCCGATGAGAAGGTTTTGTTCCGTTCGCCCGACCCCAAAAAAATCTTTGCCTACACGCCGTGGCTGTGCCGGGTGGACGCGGAGCGGCTGGCGGCGAGTTTCGACCTCAGCGGGCCCGGGATCGACGAGGTGACGGGGCCGAAGTCCAAGGTCGGGGACAACGCCAAGGGCAATCAGTGCCGGGTAATGCTCTCCGACGACCGCGGCGAAAGCTGGCGCGAAACCGGGCGCTTGCCGATGCTCCACGCCCGGCTCTTCTCCGCCGGCGACACGCTCTACCTCCTCGGGCACGGCGGCAAGATGCTGATCAGCCGCAGCACTGACCGGGGGGAGAGCTGGAGCGAACCCGCCGTGCTCGACGACCGGCACCATTGGCATCAGTCGGGGTGCGCGATTGATTACCGGCACGGCCGGATTTATCTGGTGATGGAGCGGGTGGTCGAGGGCGCGCCGTGGCCGGGCGTCCGGCCGGTGCTGATGAGCGCCGACGTAACTACCGATCTCTGCTGCCGCGAAAACTGGCGATTCTCCAATGAACTCGACATCTTTGAGCTTGACAAGTTCCCCAATCTCCTCGGCATGCCCTTTTTCCCCAACGGCTTCCACCGGCCTGACGCGCCAAAAGACAAGCGCTACAGCGGCCTCCCCGGCTTCCTCGAAACCAATGTGGTGCGGCTCTACGATCCCAACCACCTCTTTTTTGACCCCAAAGACCGCACCGTGCTTCTCGTCATGCGGCTCAACAGCAATCAAAGCAACCTCGCCGCAGTCGCCCGCGGGGTGGAGAAAGCCGACGGCAGCCTCGAACTCTCGCTCCTCGAAACCCCCGCCGGGGGACCGCTCCTCTACACCCCGATGCCGGGTGGCCAGATGAAGTTCCACATCGTCTACGACAAAGTTTCGCGCTGTTACTGGAGCGCCCTCACCCAGACCACCGACAGCTATTCGCGGGTCGACCGGCTGCCGGAGAGCCGCTTCAATCTCCCCTACAACCAGCGGAACCGGCTGGCGCTCTATTTTTCGCACAACTGCTTTGACTGGTGTTTCGCCGGAATGATCGCCCACGGACGCATGGACATTTGTTCGCGCCACTACGCGAGTTTGCTCGTCGACGGCGACAATCTCCTCGTCTTCAGCCGCTCGGGCGACGAAGAGGCGAGTTCCGCCCACAACGGCAACATCCTGACGCTTCACCGCATCGGAGATTTCCGGCGGCTGATCTATTGAAAAACGATCCCGCCCCGGCCGGGCGGGGCGCAAGGAGGGAACCAATGAAAATATTCCGTCTCGCGCCGTTGCTCCTCGCGGCATTGCTGCCCCTGACGGGCTGCCGTTCGGATCGCGAATCCGCCGAAGACAACCGGGTGGTGGTCGTTGCGGCAAAAGTACACCCGGCCGAGGTATGGAGCACTTTTTACAACCGCAGGGCCGGGGAACAGGTGTTTGCCGTTGTCACCAATCCGGCCACCGATCTTTTCTGCCAAGTCCGCCTGACGCCGGATGAAAATGGCCGCCTTGCTCCGGTTTTCGAGCGAAGGCAGAGTCCCGGCCCCCCGGCAATGTTTCTGCTGAAAGAGACAAAAACCGGGAAAGCGATTCAAGGCGTCGTCTATGGTCTGGAACAGCGGATCATTCCGATTTCGAAGCCAGTGGCCGAGAAGAGAGGCGGCGGAGAGGCCATCCACGCCGGTTATTACCTCGCGCTTTCCTACAGCGCCGGTTGCCGGGACATCGAAACCAACACCTTCAATGTCTATTTCCGACTCGAAGTTTCCTACTCCATCTCATTCACAAAAGAAATCTCCGATATCAAAACCGAACTCAAGCAAGTCGAAGACGTCCACCTTTAGTCATGACTCCATCCGTATTACCCGCAATGAAGCCATCCGGCCCCAAACGATTCAAGGCTCTGCTCCAAGTGCCGCGCGCTCGCCATTTGCGAATCGCGCTGCTGCTCCTCGCGGCATTGCTGTCCCTGACGGGCTGCAACTCAGGCCGGGAGGCGGTGAAACCTGACGGCAGGGAGTTTTTTGCCCTTTACGGCACGAACAACGCCAAAAAATCGTATATTATGATCCTCATTTCGCTGGAGCGAAACACGTTTTATTTTTATTCCCAAATCGAATTCTTTTCCCGGCCTTACGTGGAAAAAGACGGCGTAATTACGGTCACAAATCCGCCGAATGGGTTTAAAGGTTCCTATCGCGTCGATAATGAGGACAACCGGCGGATTATAAAGACAACTTCGATTGCCGGATGGCCATTCACGCAGGATTCCCAATACGTTCCGATCGACGAGAAAACCGCGTTTGAACAGATCGGCAAGTGGGAAGAAATCAGCCGCCAACGCAGTCAACCCAAGGGGAAAGCGGTGACGCCGTGAAGAACACCGCCGTGTATCCGCTTTGATTTTCCCGTTTGTAAAAAATTCGGAGAGTTTTTCAAATGCCTTCGCGATCGCAACGGGGGTGGACGAGGCGCACACAGGAATTGCGTGAACATTGAAAAAACAGTCCAAACAGAGCGCCGTCGAACGGTACGCCGATGATTATGCCGCGCTCGGCATCATCGACGCATGATCAAAATATAATTCCAATTTTGGAGATTACAAATTTTATTGGTGGATGTCGAATAAGCAAGAAAAAGGAATAGGTATGCTTGAAACCTCACGCTTGAAAATTATCCCGCTGGAATTGGCCCAATTGAAATTGCTGTTGGCGGGAACGCCGCAACTGGAGGCGGCGCTGGGGCTGGCGGCTTCCGGGAATGAACTGGACGAGCACACCCGCGAGGCGATGGCTTATTTGTACGATCTGGCGATGAAAACTCCGGGGGCTTTTCCGTGGATCACCAATTGGCAGATCATTCTCAAAGATCGCAATATCGCGATCGGAAGTCTCTGCTTGATGAATGTCCCGGATGCGGCGGGCGAGGTCGAAGTCGGCTACGGCATCCATCCCGAATTCCGGAGTCGGGGCCTGATGACCGAGGCCCTGCAATGCGTTGCCGACTGGGCGCTTGCGCAACCGCATGTAAAACGCGTTCTCGCCGAATCCGAGCCGGAAAACACCGCGTCGCACCGGGTATTGGAGAAATCCGGCTTCCGTCCGGTCTCCGCGACGCACTGGCAGCGATCCCGGAACGATTGACAGAACCAAAACCTCTGTATTTTCCTCTATCCCTCGTCAATGCTGATCTTTTTTACCTGAAAAAAACTTGTAAAAAAAGAAAGTCGCGCTTACAGTATAGGCAGTTTTATCAGGGGGATGTATGCCGAACAAAATTTTCTTCTGGCAGCTCAAGGAGCATACCGTTTTTGCGGCCTGGATTGTCGCTTTGCTGTATTGCGACGCCAG
>JBFWIO010000365.1:0-3603 GCA_050255955.1 Victivallaceae bacterium | reverse complement strand
CATCAGGGCCACCGACAGAAGTTCGGCGACCGACTTACCCGCATTGTCGTTCTCGGCCTGGCGTTCGCGGGCTTCAAAGGGCAAAACCGCGACCGTCGGCACCGTCACCACATCTTCGGCCGCCGCCCACCAAGAGATCGCCGCGACCGCAATCAAGATCATTTTTTTCATTTTCGACTCCTTTCGGATACTATAGAGGAAGATTTCCCGATTTCAAATTGAACTCGCGCCGGACTTGCTCCCGGCCGCGGCGAAAACCGCTCGCTTCGTCACCGATGAGTTTCTTCAAAAGCAACACATTGGTGATTTTTCCGAGGTCAAAGCCGGGGGAGAAAATCACCGTCCGCCGCCGGCCGGAGAGGAGCTCAAGGTAAATGCCGTTGCCGTTGACATCAAGCGTCCGGGTTTTGTTGTCAAAAGTTATCCCGAGCTTGCCGTCGCCGGGGCCCGGCTGGAGAATGACCTGGTCGTAGCCGTCGCCGAGCTTGAGCGGGAAGTCCCGCCGGTCGGGAAAAACCAGCAACAGCGGCGCGGCAACATCGGCAGACAGCCGGTCGGCGACCACGATTTTGGCCTTGGCTTTGTCCGCCTCCTCGCCGAGCCCGCGAACGACAAGTTTCCGCTTCAGCGCGTCGCCGGACCGGAAACTTGCCGCGAACCCCTCAAGCTGCCGGGGGGCCCAGATCCGGATCGGATAATTCCGTTTGCCGACGGTCAGCTCCGCTTCCAGTTTGGTATTGGGCTCCATCGCGGGCAAATCGATCGTCACCTCGCCGGCTCCCTCCGCCAGCACCCGGCCGTGTTCGGCCCTGAGCGTCCAGTCGCCGGTCAGGGGCAGCGCCTGCGGCTTCCCCGATTCGACGTCAAAAGCGATCTCCCCGCCCGGCGCGATCGCGGCCGCGAGCAGCAGAGCCAAGAACGGAATGTTTGCCGGATTAAACACGATGATGCACCAGTGCAATATTGCGAACTTCAAAATGCCCCCCCGTCCGCAGCCGGTATTCAACCACCGTGGTCCGGCAATCGCTCCGAGACAGGATAATCTCCCCGGCAAGCAGCGGCGAGTCGAGCATAATGGTATCGTTTTCGCTCCCCGCGAAGATCAGCCGCGAACGCTTGCCGGTGGCCGGATCGACCAGTTCGAGCGCCAGCCGGAGGTTCGGCTTGTCACTGGACAGCCGCTCGCCGGTGACGAGTTCGCCGTCGAGAAAGGCCACCGCAACCTGGTCGCCAAAGAGGCGTTGCGCTTCGAGGAGGGCTTTGTTGCCGGACGCGGTCTTGGGCCCGGCTGACGGCTTGAGCCCCGGTATTGCGACAACCGCCGACAGCGCCAGCAGCAGCGAGGCCGCCAGCGCATAGATCAATCGCCGCCGTTTCACCTGGCGGCGGCGAAGTCCGACCAGAAAAGCCGTCGCCACCGTCGCGGCGTCGGGAGCCGGGACGGCGGAAGCGGAATTTTTCTTCGCTTCGAGAAGGTTGTCGAGTTCGAGGTCAGTCAGCTTCATATTGGGCAAATCCCGCTTTGATCAGTTCTTTGGCCTTGTGTATCCGTTGATAGAGTGTATTGGGCGAGCATCCGAGCTCGCGCGCCGCGCTCTCGCCGCCGAGGCCGCTCAAGACTGCGACGTGTACGGTTTCGCGGTAGAGGTCCGGCAATCCGGAAATCACACTGTCGAGCATTTCCATCTGTCGGCCGGTTTCGCCGCCGCCGTCCTCGGGCTCGAAGTGCTCAAGGTGCTGTTTTTCGCGCAACCGGCGGCGGACGAGGTTGTAGCTCTCGGCGATGACGATGCGGGCCACCCAGCCGGAGAGGGTTGATTCGCCGCGAAACGAATAGCGCTTTTCCCAAGCTTTGATCAAAGCGCACTGAACCGCGTCTTCGGCGTCCGCACCGGAGTTGACGATCCGCACCGCAATCGCTTGAAAATAAGCGTTCCTGCGGTGGATCAAGCCCAAAAACTGCGCCTCAAATTCACTATCGCTGCCGAACATCTCGACTCCATATCCTGCCGGCTCATGCCGGATGGTTTGTGCTTGAGTGAGCCGATCGGGAAACCCTTCCCGCCGCAGTTGAGGAGTTCGCCGGCATCCGGCGATTGACCGCATTCCGAAGCGTTCCCGATCGGCTTTCACCATAGAAGACGCGTCAGCCGCAAGATTCTTAGCGGAATTTGGCGATTTTTATGACATAAGCGGTATTGGCGAGATGAATCGCCGCGATGATCAGCATCACATCGGCCGACACCAGCGAAAAACACTTGACGCAGAAAGCAACCGCCGCCGCGCCGCCGGCCATAAAAAGCGAATTGGTGATGTTGTTTGCCGCGATCACCCGCCCTACCCCGTCGGACGGGGAATGGTGCTGCATCATCGCCTGGAGCGGCACCGAGAAGATCCCGCCCGCGATCGCGATCGCCAGCAAGTCGAAACTGATCCGCCAGAACGAAACTTCGTTGAGGAAATAAATCAGATTGCGCAATTCCCCGCCGCCGACAGCCCTTCCCCGGGAGGCGAAATACAAATCAACGGTGAAAGCCAGCATCCCCAGCACCCCGATCCAGGCGAGCGAACCCGAAACTTTGCCTTTGAGAATCTTCGCCGCCCCGAGCGACCCGATCGCAATCCCGATCGAAAAAGTGGTGAGGAACACCGTGTTGACCGTCTCGTCCGCCCCCAGCACATCGCGACACAGTCCCGGCAGCTGCGACACATAGAGCGATCCCGCCAGCCAGAATGCGGAGAGCGCCAGAATGCAGTGCCGCAACACCGGTACCGCAAACGCATATTTGACGATCAGCACCGTTTCAAGCGGAATATTCCAGTGAATTTTCAGCCCTTCGCGCAACGGAGGCGCGACGGGAATAAAGCGGCTCGCGCCGTATCCGATTGCCGCCAGCAGCACCAGCGTCGCCGAAGCATAGACCAGACCTCCGCTGAAGGCCAGGACAATCGATCCCCCGATCGAACCGATCAGAATGGCGAGAAAGGTTCCCCCCTCGATCAGCGCATTTCCGGTCAGCAGCTCGTCATCGCGCAACTGCTGCGGCAGCAGCGCATACTTGGCCGGCCCGAAAAAGGTCGATTGCGCGCCCATGCAGAAGAGCAACCCCAGCAAAAGCGGAATGCTCCCGAGCCAGAACGCGGCGGCGGTCAGGATCATCAGCACAATTTCGATCAGCTTCACCACCCGGCAACAGCGGGCCTTGTCAAACTTGTCATTGATCTCCCCCGCCAGCGCCGAAAAGAGAAAGAAGGGCAGAATAAAGAGCGCGAGCGCGAGATTGGTATACATCGCCGCCGAAGCGCTGTCGGTAGCCATCTTGAACGTCACCAGCGTCAAAATCGCACACTTCAAAAAGTTGTCATTGAACGCCCCGAAAAACTGCGTAACAAACAACGGCCCAAACCGTCTCCGCATCAACAAATCAAACATAAATCCTCCTGTCGGCGACCCGCTGTCAAACGAGGGAGAAGACAAAACTTTTTGAAAAAAGCCGAACGTCGGCTGCGGTTTTTTCTTCTCCCCCGAACCCCCTCATCTTTTACAAAAACTTTTACGTACTGCGCTTTTTCTTTTTTGCGATGCAAAAAAGAAAAAGCGCC
>JBFWIO010000364.1:0-3612 GCA_050255955.1 Victivallaceae bacterium | reverse complement strand
ATCAACCGCGGGGCTTGGATCGGCAACGACGCCTCTGCCTGCGGACGCACCGCCCACGAACAGAAAATGGCCGGCGTCCTCGGGGCATGGCGCAACGGCTTCGCCTGGATGATGATGACGCTATTGGCACTCTTCCTGATCACCGTAATGCATGCCGATTCCTTCAAGAACGACGCCCGCGCCATCCGCACCGGCCTGGTCAACCGGGTCGCCGGGGAGACGCTCACCGACTCCGTCCTGCGCCAAAAAATCCTCGACGACATCCGCGCCATCCCCCCCCAGGGCCACCAGCCCGGCGTCACCCCGAAACTTTCCAAAAATCATAATCCCGATCTACTCTACCTCAATCAAGTCAAAAGCCGCCTCGACCAGGTCGCCGACCGCGAAATCGCCGCCGCCAAACTCGATTCCGGCAGCTCCGGCGCGGCCACGCTGCGGGGCGAACAAAACGCCAATTTTCAGAAATTCCGCACTCTTTATTACCAGATGATGACCCCGACATTGCTTCGCAGTTACTTCCCGGTCGGCCTTGCGGGGGCATTCGTCCTGTTGATGATAATGCTGATGCTCTCAAGCGACGACAGCCGGATCTTCAATGCCGCCGCCACGCTGGTCCAAGACGTGGTGATGCCGTTCCGCAAGACACCCTTTGAAACCCGCGAACATCTGCTCTGGCTGCGGGGGATGTCGGTTGCGGTCGCCGCATTCTTTTTCGCGGTTTCGATCTTCTTTTCGCAGCTCGATTATATCAATATGTTCATCAACATCATGTGCTCGCTCTGGCTCGGCGCCGCCGGCCCGATCATGCTCGGCGGACTCTACAGCCGGCGCGGCACTACCGCCGGCGCTTTCGCCGCCCTTGTCTTCGGCTCCGGCACCGCCGTCGGCGGGCTCTTCTGTCAACGAAACTGGGCCGACACCATTTATCCCTTTCTGCAAAGTTCGGGATATCTTCCCTACCTCGACACCGCGTTCCGCGCCGTCTCCAGTATCACCGCCCCCTATGTGGTCTGGGAAATGACCCCCCAGAAGTTCCCGGTCAACTCCTATGAAATCTACTTTCTCGCAATGATCCTCGGCATCGCCGGCTATACCGTGGTCTCGTTCCTCACCTGCAAACAGCCGTACGACCTCGATAAACTCCTCTACCGCGGCAAATACGCCGAAAACGCCGTGCCCCCCGAGCCCGCCTGGAGCTGGAAGAACGTCTACGGCAAACTCATCGGCATTACCAGCGAATACACCACCGGCGATAAAGTCATAGCCTGGAGCGTCTTCGGCTACGCCATCGTCTATCAGTTCATTCTCTCGTTCCTCGCCGTGCTGGTCTGGAACCTCATCTCCCCCTGGCCCGCCGCCTGGTGGAGCACCTACTTCTTCGTCACCGTCATTGTGGTCGGCATCATCGTCGGCGTCGTCTCCACCGTCTGGTTTATGTGGGGCGGCATCATCGACCTCAACCGATTGTTCAAAGACCTCGCCAACCGCGCCGAAGACCCGCACGACGACGGTTGGGTCCCCAAAAACTGATCAGATCAGGCTATTTCGCAGGGAAAAGTGCGGTGAGAATCTGTCTTTCGCGCGGGACGGCATAGCGTGTATGCGAACCGGCTGCTGCAACGGCAATGGGAAAAAGCGGAATTGTACCGGGAGAACGCTTAGCGCAACACTGATTGAGTTGCCGGCAAAGCTCTACGTCTGTGGCGCGGCAAAAGCGCGGATGACCTCCGCCCATTGCGGAAAGAGTGCGATCACCTCATCGTCGCTGCCGGCGGTGAAGTCGGCGTATTCAAAGCCGGGAAAGACCGCCGCACCGAAGAGCCCCCAGTCGTCAGCCCCGCGCTCAAGCAGCAGCGCACTCTGCCAGGAGCCCGCCGGAATCACATTCTGGGGAAGCGCACCCGGAAGTCCGGGAGGCCCGATACGAACGTCGCGCAAGTTGCCGTCGGGCTCGATGACGAGCTGCCGCGCCGGTGTCCCGGCGTGAAAATACCAGATCTCATCCGAAGTCACCCGGTGCCAGGCCGAACGATCGCCGCCGCGCAACAGATAGTAAATACTGGTTCCGCAACAGCGTCCCTGCCCGGCACTCCGGGTCGAACGGTAGGTTTCGCCAAAAAAACCGCCCTCCGCGCAATGCGGGATCAGCCCCAGCCGGGCAATCACGTCAGCAGCTTTGATCATATTTTCCCTTTCCCGCCCGTTCTCTCTTCCGACACGCGGGCTATTCCGCACGCAATACCGTAATCGGGTTCTGCTGGGCGGCCTGCCATGCGGGGTAGGTGCCGAAAATAACGCCGACCAATGAGGAAATCAGAAGCGACGCGACGATGCTCCAGGCGGAGTAGACCGTGGGCATGCCGGCGTAATGAGTGATGATTTCGGAGATGCCGACGCCGAGCGAAACGCCGAGAACCCCGCCGAGGGTGGTCAGCGAAACGGTTTCGATCAGGAACTGAAGCAGGATGTCGATTTTCTGGGCGCCGAGGGCGCGCCGGGTGCCGATTTCCTTGCGCCGTTCAAAAACGCTTGCGAGCATGATGTTCATGATGCCGATGCCGCCGACGATCAGCGAAATGGCGGCGATCGAACTCATCACGATGGTGAAGATGTTCTGGGTCGCCTCGCGCTGTTTGAGGAGGTCAAGGGGCACCAATATATCCCAGTCTTTGACTTTGGGATGGGATTTCTCAAGATAGGCGGCAAGGCGTTTAGCGGTATTGTCGATATACTGGACGTCGCGCACCCGGATGGTGAAAATATCCTGGTCGACCAGCGTGATGCGGACGCCGCCACCCTCGTCGGTATAGGCGTAGCTGCGGTAGAGCGATTCGGCGGTGGGCGCCGGAATCATGATCATGTCGTTGGGACTGCCGAGTTCGGGGTAGTTGGTCCCGATGTCATTGTCGATAATGCCGACGATTTTGAAGAGCTGCCCCTCGACGCGGACCGGCGAACCGATCACATCGGTGGCGCCGAGAGTGAAAAGCTTGCGCTTGACGTTGCTGCCGATCACGCAGACATTGAGCTTGTTGTCGTAATCGGTGCGCTTGAACCAGCGCCCGTTGGTCAGGCGACTGGCCGAGTCTTCGAGGAAGTCGTAATCGACACCGGTCAGCTTGAGATCGACCCGGTTGAGATCCTTGAGGATCTTTTTGCGGGCGTCGCGGAGCTTGGTGACACGATCGATGTTGTCAAGTTTGAGGATGTGAAGCTCGTCGCCGTCGGTCAGGCCGTAACGGGTCACCGCACTGGTCCGGCCGGTATTGGAGGACCCGGAACCGGCGGCCGGCGGTTTCTTGGAATAGACGATGATCTTGTCGATCCCCATCGCTTCGATCTGGGAGAGCGCCTTGCGCTTGGCCCCTTCGGAAATGGCCAGCATGGCGATCACGCTGCCGACCCCGAAAATGACCCCGAGCGAAGTCAGGATCGAGCGGATCTTGTGCAAGCGCAAGTTCTGCAGCGAGAGTTCGACGATGTCCGAAAAAAGCATCATGGCTCCACCCCCGGCGCACCGAACATTTCGTGCTGGTTCTCAATCCGGCCGTCGCGCAGGCGGATCACTTTGTCGTAATGGGGCTCGAACATCGGGTTGTGCGTCACCATGAT
>JBFWIO010000363.1:0-3618 GCA_050255955.1 Victivallaceae bacterium | reverse complement strand
ATTGAGGGGCATCCCCGACGCGGTATCGCCCGAAAGCGCTCCCGGGGATACGCGAAACAAGACCTTGCGAACGCCCGGAAGAAATTTCGCAATCGGATCAAACGATCCGGTTGCATAAGGGATTCCGGGACGGCTCGCAAGAGGATGGTTTTCCGAATCTCCGGGTAGATTGAGGGGCATACCCGAAGCGGTATGGCCCGAAAGCGCTCCCGGGGAGTCGGGAAACCAGACCTTGCGAACGCCCGGAAGCCCTTATGCAACCGGATCAAAAGATAAAATAGAGTAAATTATACCAATAGACGAGAAGAAAAAATTCATTTGATGCGCTAAAATATAGAGAAATCATTTTTATATCACAAGGAATCAGAAAATGGAACTGACCGGTGTAGAGCGCATTGGCCGCCAATTGAAGCATCAATCGGTGGATCGGATTGGTTGTATGGAGAGCTTCTGGAGCCACACCGCGCAGCACTGGGTGGATCAGGGCAAGCTTCGGATCGGCGAAGACCCGATGCGTCACTTCGGGCTCGACATGCGCACCAGTTGGGCTTTTAACCTAAAAATCGACCATCAGAAAGCCGATGAATTGATCGACGAGGATGCCGACACCCAGACGTTCCTCGACGGCAACGGGGCGAAGCTCCGCCGTCACAAAGCCCACGCCTCCACCCCCGAGCACATCGGCTACGCCATCGCCGACCGCGCCGACTGGGAGGCCAAAGCGAAACCGTTCCTGACCCCCGATCCGGCCCGGATCAACCTCGAAGCCTATATCGAAGCCCGCAAAAAGGCGGCCGCCGACAACGCGTTTTTCTGCTGGGGCGGAGTCAACGTTTTTGAGGCGATCCACCCGATTGCCGGCCATGAGAATATGCTTATGGGCATGGCCCTCGATCCCGACTGGGTACTCGAAATGGCCGACACCTATGCGTCGCTCTTGATCGGTCTCTTTGAGGAGCTCTTCGCCCGCGGCGGCAAACCGGACGGTATCTGGTTCTTTGAGGACATGGGGTTCAAAGGCCGCCCCTTTATGTCTCCCGAGATGTACAAGGAATTGATCCAGGGCGCACACAAGCGCACCATCGACTTTGCCCATGGTCACAATCTCCCGGTGATCATGCACTCCTGCGGCTTCGTCGAGCCGCTGCTGCCGGGAATGATCGAGGCGGGCATCGACTGTCTGCAGGCGATTGAGGTCAAAGCGGGTATGGACGTACTCAAAATCCACCGCGAATACGGCGACAGGATCGCCTTGATGGGCGGACTTGACGTCCGGCCGGTGGCCAACAACGATATCGAGGGCATCCGCCGCGAGCTGGAGAGCAAATTGCCGGTGCTGAAACAGGGCAACGGCTTTATTTTCCACAGCGATCACTCGATTCCGGAATCGACCGACTACGACAGTTACCGGTATTTCCTCGATACCGGCTTGAAACTCGGCACCTATTAACCTCAAATAAGGAGAGAATGACCATGACCGACTTCACCGCACTTCGCACCGCCATTATCAAGGGCAAACGCAACGACGTCGCCGCCATCGTCCAGACGGCGATCGACAACAAGGAAAACATCAACGATCTGCTCGACCAGGGAATGATCCCGGCGATGCGTGAAATCGGCGACAAGTTCTCCCGCAACGAAGCGTACGTCCCCGAACTCCTGATCGCCGCCCGCGCCATGCAAGCCGGTCTGGCGTTGATCGAGCCTTTGATCGCCGCCTCCGGCCGCAAGTCGCTCGGCAAAGTCGCGATCGGCACGGTCAAGGGCGACTTGCACGACATCGGCAAGAACCTGGTGGCGATCATGCTCAAGGGCGCGGGCTACGACGTGATCGACCTCGGCGTCAACTGCGACGTCGCCAAATACGAACAGGCGGTGCTTGACGGAGCCCAGATTCTGGCCTGCAGCTCGCTTTTGACCACCACCATGCCTTATATGAAAGACGTGGTCGAGGCCTTCAAGGGCCGCGGGATCAAAGTGATCATCGGCGGCGCACCGGTGACCCAGGCCTTCGCCGACGAAATCGGCGCCGACGGCTACAGCGAAGACGCCAACGGCGCGGTCAAACTGGTGGATAAAATTCTCAAAAGTGCATAAGTCGATTACTCGAACCGGCCGCAAGCTTTCCGAGGTCGCGGCGGATGAAAACATCCACTTCGACCTCCGCTGCGGCGGCCGGGGCATCTGCAACCGCTGCCGGGTGATTCTCCATCAGGGGGTCTACCGGATCGGCGACCGTACCGTCGCCATCGGCGCACAGCCGGTCGAGGCCAACGCCTGCCAGACCGAGCTCCTGAGCGAAAACGGCTGGATCGAAATCCCCGAAAGCACCTTTGCGGTACGCCACGGCAAAATCGCCGCCGACTGGGTCGGCGGCGAGCTTGTTTCGCGCCCCGAAACGGTGATTGCGCTGGATCTCGGCACCACCACCGTGGCGGGGGTCAAAATCCGGGCCGGCGAAATCGTCGGCTCGGCTTCGGCCTACAACCATCAGAGCCGCTTCGGCGACAATGTGGTGACCCGGATCAATTACGCCGGAGCGTCCGCGAAACAGCTTGGCGAACTCCAAAAGGCGATCATCGACACCGTCAACGAACTTCTTGAGGCGCTCGATGCGTCCGACGCGGTCCGGATCGCGGTATCGGGCAATACGGTGATGACCTCGCTTTTTTTCGCCATCGACCCCTCGCCGATCGGAGTGATCCCGTTCCGGCCTCCGGTACGGATTTTTCCGGCAACAACGGCCGGGGCACTCCATCTCGCCGCCCGGCCGGAGACACCGGTGCTGGCGGCTCCCGCGATTGCGGGCTTCGTCGGCGGCGACCTGACTTCGGGGATCGTGATCACCAAACTTCAACCCGGCGAAATGCTGATCGACATCGGCACCAACTGTGAAATCATTCTTCACGCCGGGGAAAAAATGTATTGCACCGCGGCCGCCGCCGGGCCGGCTTTTGAGGGTTCTTCAATCCAGTGCGGCCGCCGGGCCACGCCGGGGGCGATCGACCACTTTTCATCCGACTGGCGCTACAGCGTGATCGGCGACCAGGCGCCCAAGGGTGTCTGCGGCTCGGCGATGGTTGACATCCTCCACGCCGGACGGCAGGCGGGATGGCTCAACGAATTCGGCCGCCTCGAACTCGAAACGCTCGGCGAACGCCGCCGTCAATGCGGCCATATCCATGCGGTCGAGCTCGCGCCCGGCGTGGTGCTGACCGAGCCCGACATCGAGCAGTTGCTGAAGGCCAAAGCGGCGGTTTTTGCCGGGATTCAGTCCCTCCTCGGCCACTGCGGAATGAGTCTTGAGCAGGTGAAGCAGATCCATCTTGCCGGGGGCTTTGCCAAATACCTTGACGTTGACAACGCGGTGGCGATCGGAATGCTGCCGGTGTGCCGCTACCGGATCGCCGGCAACACCAGTCTTGCCGGGGCGGCGAAACTCGCGACCGAGCCCGAGACCATGGCCGAATTCATCCGCACCATCGACCTCCCCGAAGATCTGCCGCTCAACGTGATTCCCGAATTTGAATTCAACTATATCGACGCATTGTTACTGCCATGAAACTCAAAGTGATCGCGTGCAACGACTTTTTCCGGGACATCTGCCACGCGGCGGCG
>JBFWIO010000362.1:0-3621 GCA_050255955.1 Victivallaceae bacterium | reverse complement strand
CAAAAATCTGGACAACGAGATACGGCACGATCGCAAACAGCGCCGCCAGCACCACCGTCGAGCGGAACGAATCGAGCACCCGGCCATAGTGCCGCGCACCAAAGTTGTACCCGGCCAGGGGCTGCATTCCCATGCAGATGCCGAAAATCAGCCCCATCAGCAACTGGTTGAGAGTCAGGATCACGCCAAAAGCGGACATCGCCAGCAAACTCCCGTAATAAAGCAGCATGTGGTTCTGGATGGTCCAGATCAGGCTTCCGGCGATGTTGATTGCAAAAGGCGAACAGCCGTTGTAGAGAATCCGCCACAAATAGTCTTTGCCGTAAAAGCGGAAGGTGCGCCAATCGAGCTTGGCGATGCTGCGCCGGGAGCGGAAGTAGCCCATCACCCACAGCGCCGAAATCCCCTGCGAAATCACCGTCGCCCACGCCGCCCCCGCCATGCCCCAGCGGAAATAGACCACAAAAAGCGCGTCAAGCAGCACATTGAGCACCGCCCCGATGAGCTGCGTACACATCGCAAGTCCCGAATACCCCTCCCCCCGGATCAGGTTGTTCTGAAATCCGAGCATCACAAAGACAGTCCCGAGAAGCGACACCGAGAGATACTCCCGCCCGAAGTGCAACGCCTCGTCGGGAATCCCGAAGAGATACAGCAGTGGATCAAGAAAGAGCAGTCCGACAACCGTGATCACCGCCGAGGAGACCAAATACAGCAGCATCGACATGCCGAAGAGCTTCTGCGCCTCAACGTAGTTTTTTCGCCCGAGTTCGATCGAATAGAGCACTCCGGTGCCGCGACCGATCAGGATTGCGACGGCAAAGATGATCATGGTGATCGGCATTGCCGCATTGATCGCCGCAAGCCCGGTGGCGTGAATGAATTTGCCGACAAAAATCCGGTTGATGATCACGTAGAGGTTGCCGATGATCAGTCCGACCATCGAGGGAAGCGCCAACTTCAGCAACAGCGGCATCACCGGCGCAGTGCCGAGTTTTTCGGTATGTTCACGCATCTAATTTCCACCTGACCGGCGAAACGTATAAGGCAAGACTCCTCATCGTTCCCGGTTTTGACAAATGATAGAGCCGATTTCAAAAGTATTTGCGAATGATGAAAAAATGATCGCCGATGGCCGACGCCGTCCGTCATTGAGCGGCTTTACCCTCAGCGGTAAAGCCCGAAGTGTCGGACAAGCCGGACGCAGCGAGCGACTTTCAGCGCCGCAAAGAGTTTTGAAATTGACTCGATATATTTAACTATAACGCCGAAAAAACCGGTTTTCTTGTACGTCAAAGAAAAAAAGTCCATATTTTTCCCATCGGCGCGATTGACAACAACCCCTCGGCTCAATCGTTGCCGGCTTTTTTCTTTTGCAGGAAGATGACTTTGGCAAAGGTGGTCGAGCCGCGGCGTTTGGCGGCAGACTGGCAGGAGGAGCAAGCGCAATCGGCGCGATGGGTTTCGCCGATCACCACCGCGTCGGCCTGATATTGTTCGGCCCGGCGGCGGACGGCGCGGAACAGCGCCTGATTGGAGTCGCCGAAGAAATCGTCCTCTCCGGACACCTCGTCGCGCCGGATTTCACGGTAAACCGTGCGCGACCACTCATCCTCGGCGTAAAAAATCTTCAACTCGCGCGCCGTCGGCCCGGCGGCGGACTCTCCCGACCGGCATCCCGAGAACAGCAACACGGCGGCAAAAGTCGCAACGATCACATATTTCAACATCTCGCACCATCATTTTTTCATCCCGGCGTCTTTGCCGGAATCATGGTAATATATGAACCAAACGCCAGTTGTCAACCCCCGCCGGAGAAAAGCAATGAAAAAACATTTACCGGTTCCGGAGTTGCAAAAAAACAGAAAGGTATTAGGGTATTGATCAACCCGGCCGGCTTTTCTCCCGGGCTTGAACCCGCTATCAACCGTGAAAGGGACGATGATGAGCGAAAAACAGTCCGCAACCCGACGGATACTGATCAAAGCCGCCGCCGCGATCCTGGTCAGTCTCGCTTGTCTGATCTTGTTTTTCCCCTCCATGTTTTTCTCAAGCGGTTCGGCCCCGGCATGGTTGGCAAACCGGTATGAGTTTCAGGATCCGGGTCCGGTTGACCCGGCCCAAGCCGATCCGATGCTGGTGATTGAATTCAAATCCGGCGTGGAACTGATGTCGCTGGTTTTTCGTTTAGCCGGCAATGAAGAATTCAACCGCTGTTTGCTTCCCGGTTATGACCGGCGGGTACGCGAGCATTTCGCCGCTTTCGCAGACCATCCGGCGGTCCGCCTCGCAGCGGAATTCCGGCGCCGGAACCAGGTCGGGTACGACGCCGTAAGTTCCTTTGCCGTCAATCTCACGGATGTCAATTCACCGGAGCTTGCCGCCCCCGACCAGCTCGACCGGCGCTGGCCACGGGATCGGATGCCGGAGTTTCTCTCCGCGTTGAGGGATTTCGTCAAAGCAAGCGACTTCAACCGCTTCATCGCCGAAGAGCGAAAACTTTACGATTCATATTTGCATCGGACCGGAAGACTGGTCGCGCCGACCGGCATCGGCAACTGGGCCGAAAAGAACTTCGGAAAACATCAGGACCGGACATTCGTGGTCGTTCCCGCCCTGCTCAATGGTCCCAACAACTATGGCGCCGGCACCAAAACCGGAACCGGCGAAACCTTTTTCGCGATCATCGGCATTGATCCAAAATACGACCTGCCGGCAAGGAAGTCCGGCACGATCGGCCTGGTTGTCCACGAATTGATGCACTCCTTTGTCAATCCGATGGTGGATCGCCATTACCCCGAAATGCAACCGGCGGCGGAGCGGATATTCCCGAAGGTCAAAGCGCGGATGCAAAAACAAGGCTACAACAATCCCCGTACCATGATGTACGAATCGTTCGTCCGCGCGGCGACGGCGATCTATTTTCTCGACACCTTCGGGGAAGCGGCATTCGAAAAGGAAGTCCAAAGCCAGCGGCAACTCGGTTTTCTCTGGCTGAATGAACTTGCCGCATGTCTGATCCGAGAACGGAAAAAACACCGGGACGGCCCGCAATTCGAAAAAAGTTTTCCCGCCTGCATTGAGGCGTTGAACTCCTGCCGGTTGCCCCCGGAATAAACACCCGGGTCACTCGGCAATCTGAATGTCAAATTGGTTCAGGGGTTCGGTGCGCCAGGCGAGGTGGCGGGTCGAGGGGCTGATCGCGAAAAGCGGCGAGAAGGTCCGCACTTTGATCGTCTTGAGGTCGGGCGTGAATTCCAGGAGCCGCAGCCATCCGTCGCCGCCGTTGCCGTGCCAGCCGCCGCCGATCGCCTGGGTGTTGAAAGCCATCTGGTAAACCTCCTTGCCCGCGTCGTTGACGTCTTTGGCATAGGAAACTCCTCCCTCCCAGACATCCGGCACCGCGATGTGGCCGCAGATCACCATCCGGATATTGGGCGACGACCTCACCAGTTTCTGCCAGATTTCCTCGCCGGTAAAGCCGCCGTCGAGATTGAGCTGATACTTGTCTTTGGCAATCCGCTTGCCTTTTCTGTCAAGATATGCGTGGTTGAGCAGAATCCCAAAATCACTCTTGTATTCCGGACGGGCGGCCAGTTCCCGCGCCCACGCCACCTCTCC